>JBEKTV010000041.1:0-7746 GCA_049515675.1 Gammaproteobacteria bacterium
GCACAGCTTCAATTTCACCTAGCTCTATTCTAAAACCTCTAATTTTAACTTGAGAATCTGTTCTGCCAATAAACTCTATATTACCATCCGGTAAATAACGTACTTGGTCACCTGTTTTATAAATCTTTTCATTTGGAACAAAAGGGTTAGGTATGAATTTTTCCGCAGTCAATTCAGGCTTATTTAAATAGCCACGCGCAAGTCCAACACCACCTATATGCAATTCACCTATCACTCCAATTGGAACTGGTTTTAGATTTTTATCTAAAATATAAACTGTTGTATTAGCAATAGGACGACCTATATGAATACTACTATCAGGCTCTATTTTTGATATGGTAGATATGATTGTGGTTTCAGTGGGTCCATAAGAGTTTAAAATAACTGCTGGCCCAGTAAACTCATTTGATTTTGAATATTTTTCTCCGCCTAAAATGACTACATCAATTTTAGATAAAATTTCTTTACTAAAATTAGAGATATATGTAGGCGTAGTATCTAGAAAATTAATACCCCTTTTAAAAATATAGGATTCCATCCATGGAATATCTAATAATGATTCTTTTAGAACAATATGTAACTGCGATCCAGTCAATAAAGTAATAAAAATATGCTCAATAGACATATCAAATACATAATCAGCGGTCAATAAAGATCGGGAATTTTTAAAGTTAAAATGAGATATCTGAAAAGTGATCTCATTGACTAGACTCTTATGCTCAATCATTACCCCTTTAGGTTTTCCTGTAGTCCCTGAAGTAAAAATAACATAGGCTAGGTTTTCAGATGCAGCCCCATTGATTGGATTACTATTTTTATATTTATTTAATAAGCTTTTATTTTCCTGATCATCGATTGTAAATAATTCTGTATTTATAAATCTATTTTCATAGATTTTATTGGTGATAATTAATTTTGAAAGAGTATCCTTGTATATATATTCAATCCGCTTATCTGGAAAACACGGATCTATAGGCACATAAGCTGCTCCAGACTTAAGCACTGCTAATATGGCAATCAGCATTTTCTCGCTTTTATCTAAACAAAGCGCAATCAAATCATCGCCTTTGATTTTATAAGTTTTTCTAAGATAATGCGCTAGTTGATTAGCTTTTTGATTTAATTCTTGATAGGTTAATTGCACATCACCAAAAACTACTGCAATATTATCAGGTGTTTTTGATACTTGTTTTTCAAATAATTGATGGATGGTTTTATTATCTGGAAAGGGCGCTTCTGTTTGATTCCATTCATAAATTATTTTATTAAAATCTTTCGGATCCAGCGAAGCCATACTAATCCCTCAACACATGCATCCCCTTTAACACATTTAATGCTTCGTGTAATGGGTAATCGATAAGTTCTTCGCCATTTGCATTTGCATCTTCATCATTGTCCGTGACCACTTGGATTTCTTCTGCCTCTAAGACATTTTCATTGTTTAAATGATTGGATAAATGTGCTTCACGTGTTTCTTCATAAATCACTTCTTCTTTAATTTTTGTCGCTTTGATATCTTCTAAAATAATATCTGGGACAATGCCTTGTGCTTGAATAGAATTTCCAGAAGGTGTGTAATATAAAGCCGTGGTTAATTTCACTGCGCCATCATTACCAATAGGTAATACTGTTTGTACCGAACCTTTGCCGAAACTTTTTTCACCCATAATCACTGCACGTTTATGATCTTGCAATGCACCCGCAACAATTTCTGATGCTGAAGCTGAACCGCCATTTACCAATACCACTATAGGTACCCCTTCAAGTAAATCACGTCCGTTGGCTTGTTCTTTAATTTCGCTATCTGGTGCACGACCACGGGTTGACACAATGACGCGGTCATAATTTAATTTTCTACTGTCTAAAAATACATTAGAGACTGCAACTGCTGAATCTAATACGCCGCCTGGATTATTACGTAAATCTAAAACCACGCCATATAATTGATTTTGCGCATCAGATTTCATCTCTTCAATGGCTTTTAACACATCTCTTATGGTTTGGTCTTGAAAATGGCTGACGCGTAAATAGGCATAATGTGGTTCTAACATTTCATAGCGCACACTTTCGACTTTAATAATATCGCGAGTCAAATCTTTGACAATCGGCAACGACACACCTTCACGAATAATAGTGAGTTTCACCCTAGATCCTTTTTCACCGCGCATTAAATCTACGGCTTCACGTAAGGTTAAACCTTTCACTAAAGTATTATCGATTTTAACTATAGTATCGCCCGCTTCAATTCCCGCACGTGCCGCTGGGGTACTATCAATAGGGCTTATGACTTTTACAAAACCATCTACCATAGTCACTTCTAAACCTAAGCCGCCAAATTGGCCTGACGTGCTCGCCCGTAAATCATTAAAATCTTCTTTATTTAAATAGGCAGAATGTGGATCTAAACCGGCTAACATGCCGCTAATGGCATAATCAATTAATTCTGAATCGCTCACAGGTTCGACATAGTATTGACGAATTTCATCGATGACATAAGTAAATTTTCTTAAGTCTTCTGCAGGTAATTGCTCATCCGCAACAGATGCAGCAGAAAAACCCAGCAATAACAAAGTGATTGAACATAAACTATATTTCGATGCCAGCATTTAAAACCCCTAAGATTTTGTAGGCAAAGGTGAAAGCCAAGACATTGGATTTTGCACCTCGCCTTTTGAGCGTATTTCGAAGTATAACCCAGGATTTGCAACTGGTCCGCTTTTTCCAACCTGAGCAATAGGTTCATTGACATCTACCCAATCACCCGCACTTTTATATAAACTTTGATTATGGGCATATAAACTCATATAACCATCACCATGATCAACAATAGTAATTAAACCAAAACCACGCAACCAATCTGCATAAACAACGCGACCTTTATAAACAGAGCGTACATCGCTGCCTTCAGGTGCGCTAATTAATATCCCTTGCCATTTATTACTACCCACAATGGTATCACCAAAGCGATGTAATACTTTTCCTTGCACTGGCCATGAGAGACGACCTTGATTGGTTTTAATGGGTTTATCCGCATTGCCTGTAAAAGCTGGATAAGCTTGTTGTCTGAGATTAGCCAGCACAGTCTCGAGTGCTTTTTTATCCGCTTCTAAGGTTTCTAAGGACATATTTTTTTCTTCTATATCTTTTTGTAATTCCAGAACCACTGCGCTTTGTTCATTTTTTTGTTGTGTAAGTTCTGCAAAGCTCGCTGCTTGTTCCATTTCGAGTAAATTTAATTTTTCTTGTTGTAATAATTGCGTTGCGCGAGTTTGCGCTAAATTGTCGGTGTCAATTTGAATTTGCGTTGCAATATGATTGCGTGCTTCGTTAAAATAATCAAAATAAACCATTAAGCGGCCTAAAGTATTAGGATCTGATTGATTGAGCAATAATTTCATGCCATCAAATTGGCCTAATAAAAAAGCACCGCGAATTTGCTCACGCAGGGCATCTTGTTGTACTTTTAACTCTTTTAAACGCACTTCATATTCTAGCGTTAATGCCGCTAACACTTCCTCGGTTTTTTTTAATTGTGTTTGCGTTTTTTTCAATTTTGTGGACGATTCAGCAATTTCTAAATCGAGTTTTTTTAATTCATTTTGTAGTTTTTCTTGTTTATTTTTATCAGAAACTAATTCCGTGGTTAAATTTTTAATTTTATCCACCACGGATTGTAGTTTTGATTGTGATTCACTCTCATTATTAGCGAGCGCCACATTCGATAACAATAATATCCCTATTAATAATATTCTCATTTTAAAAGTATACGTCCAGTCATTTCTTTGGGAATAGGTAAATCCATTAAATGTAAAATCGTAGGCGCAATATCCGCCAAGATGCCTTGCTCGTGTAATACCTTAACGGGATGACCTATATAAATCAGTGGCACTAAGTCTAAGGTGTGCGCGGTGTGCGGCTGATTTGTTTCTGTATCAAACATTTGCTCAACATTACCGTGATCGGCAGTAATAATACATTCACCCCCCACTTGTGCTAAGGCCTCAGTAATTCTACCTAAACAATTATCGATGGTTTCTACCGCTTTTATTGCAGCGTTCAAATCGCCCGTGTGACCCACCATATCAGGATTAGCAAAATTCACGATAATGGCATCAAATTTTTGCGCCGTAATAGCATTGACTAATGCATCGGTGACCTCTATCGCGCTCATTTGTGGTTTTAAATCATAAGTCGCAACGCGCGGCGAAGGTATCAATATACGTTCTTCACCTGGAAAAGGTGTTTCAGCACCGCCATTAATAAAAAATGTAACGTGCGCATATTTTTCTGTTTCAGCTAAGCGTAATTGTGTTAATCCATTTGACGCCCACACTTCACCTAAAACCGGTGATAAATTATAAGGTGGATAAGCAATATCACTTTTAATATCACTTGCATATTGCGTCATGGTCACAAACGCAGTGAGCGCAATACGCTCACGTGAAAAACCTTTAAAATCCGGGTCAATAAATGCATGCGATAATTCGCGCGCTCTATCTGCGCGAAAATTCGCGAATATCATGCCATCCATAGGCGCAACACCTTGGTAATTCGGATCAACAATGGTTGGTTTTATAAATTCATCGGTTTTATCTTGTTGATAAGCTTCTTCTAATGCATTTAATGCGGAAGTTGCGCGTGGACCTTTAGCATTGGCAATGGCGTCGTAAGCTAATTGCACACGATCCCAGCGTGAATCTCTATCCATGGCATAATAACGGCCCATCACTGTTGCAATGTTACCCACGCCAATTTCTTGTAATTTATTTTCTAGTGCAATTAATGATTCTTTTGCGCTTTTAGGCGCAACATCACGACCATCTAAAAAGGCATGCACTTTAATTGATTGCACACCTGCATTTTTTGCAGCATCCAATAATGCATAAATATGACGTTCATGACTGTGTACGCCACCTTTTGATAATAATCCCATCACATGTAAAGTTTTTTGCTCAGCCACTAATTTTTTAAATAGCTGACTAAATGCGGGATTATCGGCAAACTTACCCTCGCGAATGTCTTTTTCAATCCGGGTAAAATCTTGGTAGACAATTCGGCCTGCGCCTATATTCATATGTCCTACTTCCGAATTACCCATTTGACCGTGCGGCAAACCCACGTCTTCATTACTTGCAGATAACAATAAATGTGGATTTTCCGCCCAAAGACGATTCCACACCGGAATATTGGCAGAAGAAATAGCATTATCCGGAGCCGCTTCACGATAGCCCCAGCCATCTAAAATCATTAATATAAAAGGTTTTGCGCGCATAGAAGTCCTTGGTGTTGCCAGTATAAAGTATGATATCATTTTCTTCTACTGATATCATAAAGAGAACTGAACCCATGCAAATATTAGAATTTCTTACCAACCATTGGCCACTTACAGCAGCTTTTGTGGTTTTACTGTTATTACTAATTTTATCTGAACTGCGCGGCCGTATGGGTTCTGCACAAAAAGTCACCCCTGCTGAGGCAACATTGCTGATTAATAAAGAAGATGCCTTAGTCATTGATTTGCGTGATGAACTCGCCTTTAAAAAAGGCCATATTATTACCGCTAAACATATGATCCCTACCCAAATCCTTGCAGATACTAAACTTGCACAAGATAAACCCATATTACTCACCTGCCAATCCGGATATCAATCCCCTGGAATTGGCCGACAATTACGACAAAAAGGTTTTCAAAAAGTCTATTATCTCGCAGGCGGTATTGATAATTGGCTGAATGCGGGTTTATTACTGACAAAAGGAAAATAATGATGGTTAAAGTTGAAATTTATTTTGCACCTTGGTGTCCCTATTGCAGACGTGCTAAGCAATTATTGGATGAAAAAGGGGTTAACTATACATTATATGATGTGGATGCCGAACCTGCCGAGCGTGATAATATGCAAAAACGCGGCGCAGGTCATACCATTCCACAAATTTTTATTGATGATAAGCCTATCGGCGGCTGTGATGATTTGTACGCACTAGAAGCCAAAGGCACATTAGATAATTTACTCAACCCATAAGGAAGTCACTCATGAGCGAACAAGCAAAACCTGAATTTACCATTCAACGTATTTACACCAAAGACATTTCATTTGAATCACCTAAAACCCCACAATTATTTACTGAGCAATGGACGCCAGAAGTAAAAATGGAAATTAATACCGATGCTAAAGCGGTGAATGATGGATTGTTTGAAGTAGGTCTTAAAATCACCGTCACTGTGCAACATAAAGACAGTGTGGCGTTTTTAATTGAAGTCATGCAAGCGGGTTTGTTTACCCTGAAGAATTTTGAAAAAGCGCAGCTGAATCAAATGCTAGGTAGTTTTTGTCCTAATATTTTATATCCGTATGCGCGTGAAGTGATTTCAAATTTAGCCGCGCACGGTGGTTTTCCTGCATTATATTTAGCGCCGATTAATTTTGATGCGCTTTATGCACAACATATGCAAAAATTAAAAGATGCTAACGATCAAAAAGAAATCATTGTTTAATCATGACCAATAAAAGCACAGCCCCCATTACAGTTTTAGGCGCAGGTTCCTGGGGCTGTGCTTTAGCGTTAGTGCTTGCCGATAATGGTATTCCCGTGCATCTTTGGGGACACTCTAAAACCGAGATGCAACAATTAAAACAAACGCGTAGAAATAAATATTTACCTGATTGTGTATTACCCGATCTAATTCATGTGTGTGTAGATATTCATGAAGCCTTAGATCAATCATCTGCGATTTTAATTGTTGTACCAAGTCACGCATTTATTGAAATAATTCAAAAAATAATCGCCTGTGATGCAACGCATCTTCCCATCGCTTGGGGTACCAAAGGCTTAACTGAAAATTGTGAATTATTATCCGATGCTGCAAAAAAATTATTAGGCGATAAGGCCAAACTCTGCGTATTATCTGGCCCTTCATTTGCTATTGAAGTTGCGCAAAAACAGCCGACTGCAATTACTGCAGCAAGTGAAGATGATTCCGCATACTTTTGGCAAACACAATTGCACACTGATTATTTTCGGGTATATACGAGCGCAGATATGATAGGGGCACAATTAGGTGGTGCTTGTAAAAATGTACTCGCAATTGCAGTCGGTATTGCCGATGGTCTTGGTTTTGGTGCCAATACCCGCGCAGCCTTAATGACCCGTGGTTTTGCTGAAATTTTACGTTTAGGCAAAGCCATGGGCGCACAACAAGCCACATTAATGGGTTTATCAGGGATTGGTGATTTAATTTTAACCTGTAACGAAAATCAATCCCGTAATCGCAGATTTGGCCTAGCCCTAGGTCAAGGCCAAAATATCAGTCAAATTCAAAAAAACATAGGCCAAGTGGTCGAAGGCGAAAAAACCACCCAATTAGTCTATCAATTAGCCCAAAAACTAGAAATCTCTATGCCCATTACCGAGGAAGTCTATAACATCCTCTATAAGCACCAAAACGCCAAACAAGCGGTTAAAAGCCTGCTCGAGCGCGCCCCTACAGAAGAATAATTGAACCCGCTTTTAGTCATCCATAATACTAACTTAAGAATTGTAGCTTATAATTTCTTATAAGTTAAATTTAGGAGACTGTTATGAGACCCTATCTACTCACCAATTTAAAAGTTCTCTGTGAGCTTATTGTAACCTCCCACAAGAGCTCCAATGGACAAGAACTACAGTTAATCGAAAAGTTATTAAATAAAGTAGATTCTTTAGACGAAACTGAACGATCAGAATTTAAAGATATATTTCGAGCACCTG
>JBEKTV010000042.1:0-7733 GCA_049515675.1 Gammaproteobacteria bacterium
TGTATTTACAGGAGTTTATACCTTATGACTGAAGTAATGAAATATATTAAACCTTTAGGCGTGATTGCAATTCTGATTAGTGCATTTACTTGGGGATTAGAATTAATGCATTATGTTCCCCCTTGTCCTTATTGCCAAGTGCAACGCACTATCATTGGGTTACTAGGTATTTTAATGGTCTTGCCTAATATTCGTTACGCAACATTATTATTGACGATAGCTTTAGGATTATTTGGCACTAACGTTTCTAGCGATCAAATTTTTATAATGGTGCGCGAGCAGCAGTTTTTAAATTCGATTATGTTTTTAGCAGCAAGTGCATCATTTATTATTGCTGGGCAAATGATCATTCTGGTGACGCGGGCCTTTAAGACAGATAGCGCCTAAAATATTCCTAGTTTGTTAAGATTAAATTTGCCCTAACCAATATTCACCTAAAGCTGTAGGCTTATAATGTGCAAGACGTTCATCAAAAACACTTTGTGCGGTTTTAGTTTCACCAGATTTGATGAGGCTGACGAGATAAGCTTGATAAAACATTTCATCTTGCGCATCACTGCCACCGCCTTGGGTGACTTTTGAAATCATAGGCGCAAAATCTTTTGCTGCTTGTTGATAATTTTCTTGTCCAAATGCTTTGCTGCCATGTAATAAAGGCAAAGTAATATCGCGCCACAAATGTTGTTGCACGCCAGTTAATTTTTCTGCATGTTGTTTTGCTAAAGTCAACATGTGATCGACTTCTTTATGATGACCTGTACGTGATAATGCATAGGCATAATGCAGATTAATAAATGGCATATAAAATTCAAACGGGTGTTCACCTACATGTTTAACCAATTCTAATAATTTTTTATCTTGTGGCATGCCCGCCATATCCATGCGCCATAAATAAGCAATAGCGTCCAGTTGTTCCAAAATAGTATTTTGATTCGCACCCCACATGCCATTTTCATAATATTGATTTGCGCCTGTCTCATTACGCGCAGCTAAAGGATATAGGGAAAAATGCCAATACAAATGTCCACGCAAAAACGATAAAATCTTTTCCCAAGTGGGTGCATAATGCTGATATAACGCTAAGCCTTTATCAATTTGCGAAGTGTTGAGTGTTACATGTCCAACGGTATGATGTGCCCAAGGTGTTACCAAATCCATATCAATTGCTTGCAGTGCCATATCCATGGCTTCTTGATAACGCTGATTTAATTCTAAAGCAAAAGAATGTATCGCTAAAAATCCTGGATATTGTTTGCAATGCGTATGCATTTTTTCACACATAGCTAGAAAGGGCTTAGCCTGATAGGGCTGGCCTGAACAATAATATATCCATTCTGCAATTTTTACGCTGGTACAATCTGTGGGCCATTGTGTCGTAATTTCTGTCAATAAAGTTAAAGCCAATTCGTAATCTAACCGATGCCACGCTTTCATCACCTGGAAAATTAAGCGCTCGCGCTCGCTCGCTTGTCTTAATAGAAATTCAGCAGCATTTAAATGAATGATTGCTTTAGCATCCGTTACGCTATCTTGCGCATACAATAATAAAGCCGCAGCATAACATTGAATCAATAAGACATCAGGATGTGCTTGCGCCGCATCCAATATTTTTGCACCCTCTGTACCAGAATTTAATAATTGCGCATGAAAATGATTCAGTGCCTCAATTGCTTGTACCGAATCGGTTGAAACGGGTAAATGGTAAATATCTTTTTTCATGGCACGACCTGTGTTTTAGCTACAATTAATAATATTTCATTATAGCTAAACAAGGACTATCATGACAACAGCTGGCATACCGCTACGATTATTACGCACAAAGATGTGCGGCAACAGTTTTAATGATTCTATTCATTTTTTCCCCCATAGTCTATATTTGTTTGATTATAGAAAAATTTTCAAGGGGAAAACATGAGCACTTCTGGTAAAATATCTTATAAAAACATCGCCCCCTGTTTATTTGCCATCGTTATCGATGCGCTGGGGTTTGGTTTAGTATACCCAGTGCTCACTACTATTTTTACTGCAGCTGAAAGTCCATTATTGGCTATCGGAGCCTCTGATAATTTACGGCATTTTTATTTGGGGTTAGGATTTATGTTGTATCCCTTATGTATGTTTTTTGGTGCGGCGTTTATGGCGGATTTGTCGGATAATTATGGTCGCAAAAGAATTTTAATGATTTGTATGGGTGGAATTGCCTTAAGTTTTTTTGCTATGGCGATTGCGATTGAAATACAAAGTATCGCATTATTAATGTTAGGCCGGGCCGCCTCTGGAATTATGGCGGGCAGTCAACCCATTGCACAAGCGGCAATTGCAGATCTCAGTACAGCAGCTACTAAAGCTAAAAATATGAGTGTAATTGCTTTATCTTATTGTATAGGAACTATTTTAGGACCTTTTATTGGCGGAGTAACATCTGACTCTGAAGTTAGCCATTGGTTTAGTTTTGCTACACCTTTTTATATTGCAACTTTCTTGTCTGTTATTGCGTTTGTGTGGTTACAATTTGGTTTCACTGAAACGTATCAAGCAACAGCGCGTAAACCTATACAATTAACACGTCCGATTAAAATTTTTATTGAAGCTTTTGAGCATCAAAAAGTGCGTACATTGGCTATTGTTTTTCTGCTGATGCAAATGGGTTTTAGTTTATATTTTCAATATATTATTGTGCAAATGGAACAAGAATATGCATATAGTAATGCCTTACTTGGCGGCG
Source organism: Gammaproteobacteria bacterium (assembly GCA_049515675.1). Classification (GTDB taxonomy): domain Bacteria; phylum Pseudomonadota; class Gammaproteobacteria; order JABCZS01; family JABCZS01; genus JABCZS01. The sequence goes on from JBEKTV010000042.1 coordinate 2,726, forward strand.
TACAAGGAATGATAGGTATAGGGTTTGCCGTAGGTTTATTAATCGGTATTCCTTTAGCGCTTAAATTTTGGCAGATATTGGCCATTGCGATTGCAACAGGATTATTAACCGGATTAGGACAAATCATCGCAGCAATAGTAACGGTGGCCTCACTCCAATGGGTGTTAGCATTTTTAATTGCAAGCGTAAATATTATGGTATTTACTGGCATGCTTACATTGTTTTCAGACTCAGTAGATAAACAATCACAAGGTTGGGCCATGGGAATTGCCAATGCAGTATTAGCTTGCGCTTGGGCCATTACTGGGCTTATGTCAAATTTATTAGACATCATGACCTCACGTGGTTTAATATTCTTTGGTGGCGTGTGTTTAATTGTGGCCAGTTTGTGGTTATACAAAAAAAGAAACGCTTACATTAATAAAGATGGCTCTCAACCTCAAACTCACTTTTTATAGACGGAGAATTTAATATGTTAATCAGAAAAGCAAGTGCGCAATGGCATGGCACTTTAAAAGAAGGTTCAGGTAAATTTGAAGTGGGTAATGCCAGATGGTCTGCACCTTATTCATTTCAATCACGTTTTGGTGAAGGTGAACAAGGCACTAATCCTGAGGAATTAATTGCTGCAGCGCATGCCAGTTGTTATTCTATGGCGCTGGCTGCAACCTTGGAAAAATCAGGTTTTGTTGCTGAATCGGTGAATACTACTGCAAGTGTGCGTTTAGATTCAGTTGAAGGTGGATTTGCCATTACTGAAATTTCACTAGATGTCAGCGCAAAAGTACCCGGTCTTGATGACACACAATTTGCAACTATTGCTGATGAAGTAAAACTAAACTGCCCAGTTTCAAAAGCACTTGCCAGTGTTAAAATTAATTTAACAGCACGTTTAGTATCATGATTGCAGAAATTTCTGTCAGTGATTTACAAGAAAAATTACGTCATGGTGAAGATATTTTTTTACTGGATGTAAGAGAGCCTCATGAATACGCAGCATTTAATATCAAAGGCCATTTGATTCCCTTGAATGAATTACTGCAGCGATTAAATGAAATTCCAAAAAATAAACCCATAGTCGTCATTTGCCGCTCCGGCAAACGCAGTGATATTGCCGGACAAATGCTAAATGCACATGGATTTAATGATGTGAAAAATTTAGCTGGCGGCTTATTGGCTTGGCAAGAAGCCAATGCTTAAATAAGTACAAACTGATCACCTGATTCAAGACTCTTATTCTGTTTGTGTAGATCCTAGGCCCGACAATATTCCCGCAACTTCTCCATTCCCATCACTTCAATTTGTCTTACCCGTTCCGCAGAAATATTATATTTTTGTGCTAATTCATGTAACGAAGTTTTTTCTTCCAAGATATAACGAGATAAAATAATATCGCGCGTGCGTTCGGGTAATTTTGATAGTGCTTGTTGTAATTGATTTTTATTTGCGGCTTGCTCATGATGTTCAATATAAAGTTGTTCAGGATTTTGATACACCATCCCTGCATCATTTGGTGTGGGTAGCGCGTAAGTTTCACCACCTTCTTCTGGGGTGACATCTAAAAATACATCTTGCGCTTGTAGGCGCAGTTCCATTTCTTTGACTTCAATTGGTTTTACATTTAATTCTTGCGCAATGGTTTTTATTTCGTTGCTGGTTAAAGCAGTAAAACCTTTTTTCAAACGGCGTAAATTAAAAAATAATTTGCGTTGCGCTTTGGTGGTAGCGATACGCACCAGGCGCCAATTGCGCAATACATAATTGTGAATTTCTGATTTAATCCAATAGGCTGCAAATGTTGCGAGCCTCACCCCCAAATTCGGGTCAAAGCGTTTGACCGCTTTCATCAGGCCAATATTGCCTTCTTGAATTAAATCATCTTGCGGCAAACCATAGCCTTTGTAATTACGCGCAATCTTGACCACAAAGCGTAAATGTGACAATACCAATTGCTTGGCCGCTGTTAAATCCTGCTCATAAAACCAGCGTAGCGCTAGAGTGCGCTCTTCAGCCTCACTGAGCATAGGAATCTGTAAAGCTTGTGCTTTAAAATCAATGAGTTGCAGTTCTCTTAGCATTTTTTACATCCTCATAATAATAACTTATAGTCAAATTTTAGCACTCTACTCACCTGAGTGCTAGAGGAATAATATGCTTTACATAAGACATTTATATAGGATATACTAACTAAATAACTTAATACTTAGCCATGGAGTTTAACATGCCTCATTTTTACATTCTGGTCAAAGGAACAACTGTTTCAGATAACCTCACAAAGGAGTGTGAGCCTACATTTTTTAAGCACTTTAACGGTACAAGGAACATTAAAAGTGGTGCCATAGATATGGTTCACATGCAACCGAATACTCCGGATCAAAATGCGAGTGGTTATACTATTTATCTAATAAATCGAAAAAATGAAACTTCTTTTAAAGATGGGACAATTATTAAAGATGGTTTTAAAATTGATAATGATGATAGTGTCCAAGTGCTTTTTGTTAAACCGGAAGATGTTGCTATTCTAACTCAAGATAAACTCGAGAAACTTTACTCAGAATTCAAAGATAAACAAATATTGTTAAGACAGCTTGTTAAGTTTATTAGCAAGAAACTTCCTAAGATCGATATACATCCTAAGATAAAAAATGATGAACAAACAGCCTATAAAAACGCTCTTACCGAATTTTTTTCACAGAAGGCGCCAAATTTTTTTGTAATATCTCCTCAAGAACGCTGGGAGCTGCTGAATAAAAATCTTTACAATGATCCTGAATTGATAAAAATATTAGCTAGTAACTGGGAGTTCACCAGTGTGTTCTTACAAGTAATACGTGAGGGCGCTGGGGAAAAAGCTTCCAACGCAAACCAACTATTTCGCGCCATTACTTATTTAGATGCATTGCGCAGAGAAATATTTCCTGAAAGCAAAATCTCCATGAGCAAGCAACAACTGTACATATTAACATTAGTCAGACAAGAAAACACATCGAACGTTAGGGCTCCTGATTGGTTTGATATTAAAACTGAAGAAATTCCTAAATCACATATAAATGCATTAAAAAACCCTGAACCTGACTCTTCTGAATCTGACACTTCAGGCTCTGACTCTTCTGATTCTGACACTTCTGATTCTGACACTTCAGGATCTGACTATGGCTCTGATGATGAGTCTGAAGAAGAAAAGCAAGCTACACCTGCGGTACAAACTCAATGGTCTGGAGAAATGCTCGCATACATAAATGATCTTGTTGGGAAAAATGTTTTACCAAAAGATTTTATGAAAAGAAATCCTGCTGATCAATGGCAATATATTTATGATAAAAGAGCGAATGGAAATTTTATAACTCCGCTATTTAAAAATCCCCCATTGGCGGAAAAGTTTTTAGAAGATGTTGCTGGTAAAGCAAATAATTCTCAAACTTTATCAAAATGTATACTAGGCAGAATGATTATATTGCATAAATACATTAATTCTGTTCTTCCTAAAGAAAAAATAAAAGATTGCGATATTAACGTTCAGATACAATTCGTATCTCAACTTAACCAGTATTTAGGGGCTGATTTTTTAACGCTTAATCCTAATGCCCGATGTGAAAGAGTTTATAACATAAGAGACACAGAGGGTTTTATGGGTTTCCTTCTAGCAAATTCAGAGTTAGCAGCTGTTTTTATCGCAACAGTAGCTGAACAAACGCAGAATCCAGAATTAAAACAAAAGTTATTAACTAGTAGGCTAAGGACATTCACAAGTTCGACTACACACAACAACTCAGATTGTCATCGTAAGCCTGTTGATGTTGTTGAGGTGCTTGTAAATACCCAACATCGTGCTCCTCCCGTCCATGCTTGGAACATTGCATCATCTAGTACTCCTGTTCGTAACAATAATAATCCTGGGGCACAAGATTTACCTGCTAATAAACATAAGCAATAGCTCGATATTTACCCCCCGTACTCCATGACGGGGGGCTTTAAGCATGTTATTATTACCAGATGTTTAACTTTATAAAAACCCTATTTACCATACTATTTACAGCCGCCGTATTATTGGCGCTGACCCTCACCTTTGGGGCTATGTATTTGAATTCATCCCTGCCCAATGTGGAAGAACTCACTGAGGCTAAACTGCAAATCCCTTTAAGTGTTTATACCGCAGATGGAAAACTTATTAGCCAATTTGGTGAATACCGCAGAAGTCCTGTGAAATTAGCCGATGTGCCGCAAGGATTAATAGATGCGGTTTTAGCCACAGAAGATCATCGTTTTTATCAGCATACTGGCGTTGATTTTATTGGTCTAATGCGCGCTGCCCATCATTTATTATTAGTCGGCGGCCGCGGTCAAGGTGGTAGTACCATTACCATGCAGGTTGCGCGTAATTTTTATTTATCACCTGAAAAAACCTTTATTCGTAAATTTAACGAAATTTTACTCGCCCTTAAAATTGAGCGTGAATTTACTAAAGACCAAATTCTCGAATTATATTTAAACAAAATTTATTTAGGCAGCCGTGCTTATGGCGTGGTGGCTGCGGCGCAAGTCTATTATGGCAAAACCTTAGACCAACTAACGCTGCCGGAAATGGCCATGATTGCAGGCTTACCCCAAGCACCTTCTCGTTTAAATCCAATTAATAATCCAAGTGGCGCTAAAGTAAGGCGCACGCATGTATTAAATAAAATGTATGAATATGGTTATATCGATAAAGCACAATTTGACGCGGCCGTTAATGCACCTATGACCGAAAGATATCACGGCTCTAAAGTTGAAGTTGAAGCGCCTTATGTGGCAGAAATGGTCAGACAAGTATTGTATAAACAATTAGGCGATAAAATTTATGTGGATGGTCTTAAAGCCTATACCACTATTGAAAGCCAAGAACAAATCGCTGCAAATGTTGCGCTAGAAAATGGTTTGCTGACGTATGATCGTCGTCACGGTTATCGTGGCCCGATTGCGCAAAATGGCAATTTAGAGTTATTAAAAGAAGCAGAAAATGTCGGCCCAT
>JBEKTV010000043.1:0-7569 GCA_049515675.1 Gammaproteobacteria bacterium
GACAAAGATTTACGCCAAGGTTTTTTAGAATTAAAAAACCATGTGGATGAATGGTTTGTTGCGCCAATTAACAATGAGCGCGCGGCAAGTCTTGAGCAATTAAAATTAATCTTGGATGAATTAGAAATTCAAAATGTTTTTTATGCCAATGATTTACCAACGGCTTATAGGGAGGCAATGAATAAAGCAAATACTCATGATACGCTCATCATTACTGGATCTTTTTACACTGTGGCTGAATTATTTAATCAAGATGATAAACTAGCCCAGCCATCACAGCATGTGTAGTCACAGACACTTCAGGTGCATATAAACCATGAATATGATTCAGATCAGCAACGGGTGGAATAGGTGAATCAGCCGGATTGCCGGTTATTTTGCCTTCTGTTACTGTGCTGATATCACCATAATCAGTAAAAATATAATCTAATGAAACACCTAAGGCTTCGGTAACTAAATACTCAAGACCTACGCCAACACGAAAGCCGACAACATTCTCACTATTTGAGGAAGAATCCATAGTTTCAAGCTCAACAAAAATGGGCGAAGTTCCACTAAGCTCTGTAATTTGAGACCATTCGCCTGTGCTGTTAATTTTTAATTCTGAAAACACAACTCCAGCCCTTCCATAGATTAAAAAATTATCTAAAAGGAGAATACCAGGCTTGAGGTCAAGATCTAATTCACTATCGCCTAAAGTCGCAGTACTTTGTGTGTGCTTAGTTCCTGTTATTGTTACATTATCATAAGGAAAAAAGCCTTTAGTGCTATAAGAGTTATTTTCATTATCATTAAAATTTCGAGTGTCACTAAAGGTACCTGATATTTGTACGCCCAAATAAAGTAAATTGCCTACCAGCTGATAACCTAATCCAGCACTACCGATAATTTTTGCATCATCGCTTCCCTCGCCTGTAGGTGTGCTGACTTCAAATAAATTCAACTTGTCAAAATTATCATCATAAAAAGATGACATGGAATTCGTGCCATCCCAGTTAGCTAATCCCCAGTTTGCACCTAGTGCCACCGATGCATAAAATCCATCCTCAAAAGTAATGTCATCATCATTATCTGAATCTCCAAATGCAGAATAACTTGCCAATGTCGTAAGGCTTAAAAGACTAAATAAAATAATGCGCATAAATATCCTTTTTATTGATGAACTGTAATTCCTAGTAATACAGCATGGGTCGTGACCCCCACAGTAGGTGAATGTATGCCTGCAACATGATTACCACTAAATGCATCAGAGTCTTCACCGGAAATTGTCATACTGATATCGCCATAATCTGTGAAAATATAATCCAATGAAAGTCCAATATGTTCAGATAGTAAATATTCCGCGCCTAAACCCGCACGAAAGCCTGCAACATCTTTACTGGTGCGATTTGCATCAGAGGCTTGATTTGTATTTTGGATAAACCCAGGCGCGTAAGTCGTTCCCACCGCTGTCCACACACCGGCGCTATTCATATCCAATTGCGTAAACGCAACACCTATGCGTGCATACACTAAAAAATTATCGGCAAAAATATAGCCAGGTTTTAAATCGAAATCTAATTCTGTATCACTTAAAGAGACCTGTGTTTGCGTATTGGATGTCCCATCAATGCTTGCGACTTGTCTTTCTTCCGCTTTTATTAAATAATGATGTGTTTCATTTGCAGCAAAACTGCGTTTATCACTAAAAGTCCCTGAAATCTGTGCGCCTAAATAAAGTGGGCCATCAACTAATTGATAACCTAAGCCCACATTACCCATAAATTTTGCATCATCAGAAGTTGCGCCATTTGGTGTCCAAGATTCAAATATAGCTAAGGCATCTCCTGTGTCATTCACTGCATCTATGGAACTTATACCATCCCAATCGGCAAAACCCCAATTTGCACCCAGTGATAAAGTACCGTAAACGCCACTCTCAAATTCTGCAAATGCAGACGCAGAGATACAACTAATTATAAAAAATATTGGGCAGGATAAAATCCGCATGTTAAAAATCCTTTTTATGACGGGAGTATTGATATTACTTTAGCAGAATGATTGCTATGATGTGCAAAGATTTGATTTTTTATTTATTCACTGGCAAATTCATGGTAAAACAAGCACCGCCTGTAGCTGGATTATCTGCAGATAAACTGCCATGGTGATTTTCATTGACAATATAATGTGACACCGCCAATCCTAAACCTGTGCCTTGCTCTTTAGATTTTGTTGTAAAAAAAGGTTTAAATAAATTGGGCAATAAATTAGGCGGAATACCTAGACCATTATCGCTGACTTTAACAATAATATGATCATTTTCTTGATAGGCTTTTATGGTTAATTCAGGGTGGGGTAAACCATGTAGCGCTTGCATGCCATTTTTAATCAAATTAAATAATACTTGCGTAATTTGCGTGCTAGAGCAAATGGCTGATAAATTTTCCCGTTGAAAATCTTTATGGATTTTTATTTTTGCAATATCACTGGTGTGTAATAAATCATAATCCTGCTCAGCAAAACTAAGCGCATTATTAATTAAAGAAATAATGTTTTCTTCTTTCATATTCACAGGATTTTGCGTACCAAAATTCAGCATGGTCGCAATCACTTGCAAGGCACGGTCAATTGCAATGCGAATATTATCCATGAATTTTAAAATTTGTCGTTGCTCTAAATAATGGTTAATGCTGTCAAGTGAAACATTTAATTCCGCCGCCAAGGCTTGATTCTTTTGTGAAGTTTTATCAAGTCTGCATAAAATATTCTGTATATTTTGCAAAATAATCCCTAAAGGATTTTTAATCTCATGCGCCATACCGGCAGCAAGGCCGCCTATGGTAATCATTTTTTCAGAATGAATCACCATATCATCTAATAAAGTTTGGTGGGATAAATCTTCAATTTTCACTAATAAACCAGCATTATCTGTAAGTGGATATAAAGTCACATAGCAAGGATGGGTGCGCTCATTATATTCAAGCGACTGCTGGCTTAAGCACAGCTTTTCTTGTTTATGAAAGACTTGTAAAATATCGTCTTGATGGGAAATCAGCGCTGGGAAAATGGTTAATAGGGGCTCACCCAGTATTTTTTCTTGGTTTTCGACCAAGAGGTGATTCGCTATGCGGTTGAGCTCGATGATATTGAGCTTTGAGTCAACCCATATCAACATCACGGGTAAATCGTTTATAAGCTCATGTAGCTGGTGTTTATTAAGTATCGCCATAAAAGGTCCTATCAAAGATAGATACTAATACTTTTAGCCTTAAAACTCAAACGCGACTTATGTAAAAGGAGAGATTAAAACAAGCTTAACAATCGCTCATATCTATAAAAATCTGTAATTGCGCGTAAATAAATGTAACAAAAAAATGATAATTTTAGCTAACTTATTGAAATATATGCTTATAAATTTTATTTGTAAGCCAAAGCTCACAAAAAAAACCTAGATTTCCGGATTGTGTCACCTGTTTGACTATGGTACTTTTTATTATCTCGCTGACTATGTGCCCAGTGAAAACATAATCTGCCTGAAGTGTGCTGTAGGAGATAGAATGGAAGAGAATTTGAGCTAAAAAGCTTGCATATGTTTGTAAACAAGCTTACAATAGCTTGAATACTTTGAACAGATAGGGAAGGTGCTACGAAAGTAGTGTGGTTTTAAATTTAACAAGAATGGAAAATTATCATGCCAAGAAAAACAGACAAACGTGTACGTTTAGTAGATGCAGCTAAAGCTTTGATTCACAGACAAGGCTTTAATCTAACCACCCTAGCGGATATCGCTCAAGAAGCAGATGTTCCATTAGGTAACGTATATTATTATTTCAAAACCAAAGAAGCTATTGGTGAAGCCGTTATTACTAATCGCGGACGTGAATTACACGAAGCGCTACAAGCTTTCGAAAAAGCAGCAAATATCAAAGAACGTTTGCTAGCCTATGTTCAATTCGAAGTGGATAATGCTGATGAAACCGCTAAAAGTGGTTGTCCAGTTGGTGGCTTATGCCAAGAATTGGCCAAACAAGGCGGCCCATTGGCTGATGCTGCAGCAAAATTGCTGAATGACACCATGCTTTGGGTTGAAAAACAATTCCAAGCCATGGGTTTAGGCGAAGCCTCACGCAGCTTAGCTGTGCAATTTGTAGGTTCTGTACAAGGTAATGCGTTATTAACCAACACCTTTAAAGATCCACAAATTTTGGCGCAATTGAAAGTATCTTTGAGCAAATGGCTTGATAAAGTCGCAAGCACAAAGAACGCAAGTGCTCCAATCGAAAAAGTTGAGGAATTTGCTTAAGTTTTACACTTAAAACTGTGTTTTCTTGCTTTAAAACCAGCCTGACGTAAGTTTGGCTGGTTTTTTTATTTGCAAAATTTTGAGGAGTGTAATCACTTGTCTAGGGCATGTGTATATGATATTATGTTATCTAACTTATAGATTGAGGACTTAGCCATGTTTGAATCTTCAGATGAACGCATCAAGCGCAAAGCAGCAGAATATTCGGCAAGAGTGCAAAAGGAGAAGGAATTAAAGGCAAAGCAAACGCGTGATTTCAAAGATTACACCAATCCTGCTCAAGGCTTAGATCCTCATCTGCAAGGTTGTAGTCACATTAACAATTGTGATTGTACGCCTGATGCAGTGCGCTACGCTTTTGATCATGCAGTGCTTGCATCTGCTGGACAAAAAGCAGAACTCACTGTGCTGCACCTTGGCGCTGGGGCAATGAAACAAGTTTTTTCTAATAGTTATGCATTACTTAATCACGCCACAATCAAAAGTGTGCATGCGATTGTAATTGAACCGCTGCTGCTTCAGAATTATGCACCTGATTTTATGGAAAGTGGTCCGCTTGTAAAAGAAATGGATGCGGTGGTGACTAGTATTAACCGAGAAAAAGCTGCGAATCTGCAAAAAAACGGTGTGTTTAATACTTATACACCAGCCAATGCAAGCAACGTCCCGCTGCGCATTTCAAGATTTACTACGGTGTTTTCTTTTTATCTGGCATGTCATCCTGATCGCATTCAGATTATGCAAGACAGAGAAAGGTTTAATCGGGAATTGGCTATTTTTGATCAAAAATATCCGCACCATAAGCCCACTAAGCTTGGCGAATATACGCAAGACATGACATATGATGGATGTAAAATGGATCAAGACAATAATGCGACGATTATTAATAATAATTCTAAAAAAGCAGCTTTGCGCTTGGATATGGCGGTTTCAATTGATTTACAAGCCCATACAGAAACGCATGACACGCTACGTGATTGCTTCAATGGAATAAGAGCCGCGCAAACGTTGTTGTTAGGTGACGCACAGCCGTTACAAATTATTTCTTGTCAGGAAGAAGTCACTATGCTTGGCGAAGATCAATATTGCACACACTATGAGGCCGCTTCGATTAAACGTGAAGCACATTTTCCAATTGAGAGCGCATCAAAAGACTCTTGCTGTGTGATGTAAGTTTCCACCTCTAATTTCCCAAGACACGATCAGCATTTTCCCGTAAATTATTTACACATCCAAGTACTTGACAGCTATTGCTGTAATGTTATACCATTACATAAGTACAAATATTGAGGGTAAAAAAGTGGATTCATATAGCGAAGAAGCCGGTTGGCAAGAGTTTCTAGAACTGTGTCTTAGGGCTAAGTCTACGAAAGCCTTAGATAAGGTATTTAAGCTGTATTTAACCCAAGAAGAGCAGCAAGCTGTGGCTATGCGAAGTTTGATTGTCAGGGAATTATTAAAAGGGGAAAAAACCCAGCGGGAAATGGCTAAGACGCTACATGTGAGTATTGCCAAGATTACTAGGGGTTCTAATAGTCTGAAATTGATTGATGAAGATTTAAAACAATTATTATTAAAGGATAGCGATGTTTAACGCATTATCATTTGCCGATTTTCAAAATCTGGCCAAAAAGCACAAGAGAATTACCGTGTTTAAAGAAATTCTGGGTGATCTCATTACGCCTGTGCAAACTTATCATGCGCTACAAGCACATATGAAAGGTGCGACTTTATTAGAATCTAGCCCAAAAGAAAAAATGGCAGGGCGATATTCTTTTTTAGGGTTTAATCCACAAGCACAAATTAAAGTTAAAAATAAGCAGATTGAAATACAAGACGAACAAGGCGTGCGTGTAATTGACGACTGCGCATTAACAGCATTACGTGATTTTTATCAGGCAAGAAAAGCCACATCTTCATGTGTACTACCTGGATTTGCTGGTGGCATTGTGGGTTATTATGCTTATGATGCTGCACGTTTGTTTGAAGAGACTTTGCAAAATGACAATAATCAAACGGATTTTCCAGATATATTATTTAAGTCCTATCGCGATTACGTGATATTTGATCAAAAAACTGAGCATGTGATTTTAGCCACAGTAGTCGATATTGATAACCGAGCACCAGAAGAGATATATAATAGTGCAGTATCACGGCTTGATGACTTTTATCAACAAATGTTACAAAACCCATCCCCTAAGTTGCGCTCTGTAAAAAGCATTAGCACGCCAGCTATTAAAGCCTGTGTAGATGATAAAACGTATATAGAAGCAGGCCAAAAAGCCAAGGATCATATTTTAAAAGGCGATGCTTTCCAAATTGTTTTAGCACGTACGTTTAAGATGAACTATAGCGCTAAACCATTTGATATTTATCGCATTCTTCGTTATCGTAACCCATCACCTTATATGTTTTATCTCGATATTGATGACATGACTATTTGTGGTGCATCGCCGGAAAAAATGATCAGTATTCATAAAAACAAGGTGCAATCTTGCCCATTGGCCGGCACTAGACCTAGGGGCGATGACATTAACGATGTTGCGCAAGCTGCTGATTTATTATCTGATGTTAAAGAAGTTTCTGAGCATATGATGTTGGTTGATTTAGCACGGAATGATATTGGCATGGTGGCAAAACCAGGTACTGTAAAAGTGAGTAGCTTAAAGCAAATTGTGCATTTTTCGCATGTGATGCATATTTCCTCAACCATAGAGGCCCCACTTGCTGATGATAAAGATGCATTTGATGCGCTGCGTGCATCATTTCCTGCAGGCACATTAAGTGGCGCGCCAAAAATTCGGGCCATGCAAATTATTGATGATTTGGAAGGTTGCCGTAGAGGCTTATATGGCGGTGCCATTGGCTTTTTAGATGCACAAGGTGATTTTGACAGTTGCATTGCGATACGTATGGCGATTTTAAAAGATAATGTCGCCTATGTTACCGCCGGCGCAGGTATTGTTGCAGATTCTGATTTGCAAAAAGAAGCGGATGAAACCAAACACAAAGCGCGAGCGGTATTAGAAGCCATAGCATTTGCGGAGAGTACAACATTATGATTTTACTGATTGATAACTACGATAGCTTTACTTACAACTTGTACCAAATGATTGCGCAATATGACAATGCCGTACAAGTGGTGCGCAACGATAAAATTACCGTTGCTGAAATTGAAAAACTTAAACCGGATGCGATTATTTTATCGCCAGGCCCAGGACATCCACGCGATGCTGGGATTTGTATGGATGTCATAAAACAATTTTCTGGCAAGATTCCTATTCTAG
>JBEKTV010000044.1:0-7505 GCA_049515675.1 Gammaproteobacteria bacterium
ATGACGCACAATTGGCTGATTCCAACCAGCTGCAATCATTTTATTATCATGCACCAAAACCGCGCCTACAGGCACTTCGTTTTGTGAAGCGGCATGTTGGGCTAGTTCTAAAGCGCGTTGCATGAATTGTTGGTCGGGTGATGTGGTCATGTGTGTGCTTTCATATAAGCTTTTAATACTGCATTGATACGGGTTTGATAGCCCTTGCCTTTTTTCTTAAACCATTCTAGAACGTCGTGATCCAAACGTAAAGTTACACTTTCCTTCACATGAGGGGTTTCAACTGTCATGCGACTAAAAAAAGAATCATCTAGCTCAGGAATATCGGAATAATCAATATCCTGATCAGTCATTTTATCTAGACATTTTAAGTCGCTCTTGATAGATTTTTTTTTCACGCTCATATACTTTCCTCATGAAAAGCATATTGTATGTACAAATTGTTGTTACGTCAAATACTATTTTAACTGCCCTGTCAGTTATGCCATAATAAACGCATGAACACACATGAATATATAAAACTTCAAGAATGGCAAATCAAAGAGATTCAGGCTGGCCTGCAAGAGGCTGAGCAAGGTGATTTGATTGAACATGAATTGATAATAAAGAAATACAGTTCTTTCTTAGTGCGCCTACCGGCCCCCTCACAAAACCGAGAATTTTAAAAGACTTTCATGACGCAGTTTTTGCGGGGTGACAACTATTTTATTCCCACTCAATCGTCGCGGGTGGCTTGCTGGAAATATCGTAAGTTACGCGAGAAATGCCTTTGATTTCGTTAATAATACGATTAGACACTTGTGCTAATAATTCATAGGGTAAATGCGCCCAATGTGCGGTCATGAAATCTGTGGTTTGTACGGCGCGCAGGGCAACTACGTAATCGTAACATCTATCATCACCCATAACAGCAACAGATTTTACCGGCATGAAGACTACAAAAGCTTGACTGACTTTATCGTACCATCCGGATTTGCGTAATTCTTCAAGAAAAATCGCATCGGCTTTGCGCAACAAATGAATATATTCTTCTTTGATTTCACCTAAAATACGCACAGCAAGTCCTGGGCCAGGGAATGGATGATTAAATACCATATCTCTAGGCAGGCCTAATTCTAAGCCGATTTTGCGTACTTCGTCTTTGAATAATTCGCGCAGCGGTTCTAATAATTTTAAGGCCATGCGCTCGGGCAGGCCGCCCACATTGTGATGCGATTTAATTAAATGTGATTTGCCAAAACTTGCTTGCGCAGATTCAATCACATCCGAATAAATAGTACCTTGCGCTAGCCATTTGGCATCTTTAATTTGTTTTGCATGTTGCTCAAACACATCAACAAATAATTTGCCTATGATTTTGCGTTTTTGTTCCGGATCAGTAATATTTTTTAGCGCATCGTAAAATGTTTGTTTAGCATCAACACAATGTACGGTAATGCCCATATTTTTTTGCATAATCGCCAGCACATTTTCAACTTCATTTAAACGCAAAAGGCCAGTATCCACTAATACACAATGTAATTGCGGTCCAATCGCACGATGTAATAATGCCGCTAATACTGCAGAATCTACACCCCCGGATAAACCAAGAATCACTGCATCTGTGCCGACTTGCTGTTTAATATTTTCTATGCTGCTGTCAATAATACTACTGGCTTGCCATAATGATGCACAGCCACAAATCTCATGAACAAATTTTTCAAAAATACGCTGCCCTTGTGTGGTGTGCGAGACTTCCGGATGAAATTGTAAACCGTAAAATTTACGTGACTCATCAGCCATGGCCGCATACGGCGAATTTTCTGTGTAGGCAATACGCACAAAACCTTTAGGCAAACTTTCAACTTTATCACCGTGACTCATCCATACATCTAATAAAGTTTGACCTAGTGCATTTACATGATCTTCAATACCAGATAATAATGTGCTTTGTTCTGCAACAATGACTTGCGCAGCACCGTATTCACGTTTTTGCGAAGTAAATACTTCGCCGCCTAATTGTGCCGACATGGTTTGCATGCCGTAACAAATACCTAGAATGGGAATGCCTAATTCAAAAATAATTTGTGGCGCACGCGGCGAGCTGTTTGCTGTCACTGTTTTAGGACCACCTGATAAAATAATCCCCTTAGGGGCAAAATCTTTAATGGCTGATTCTGACCAATCAAATGGATGTACTTCACAATACACGCCTAATTCGCGCACACGTCTTGCAATAATTTGCGTATATTGCGAGCCAAAATCTAGAATTAAAATTTTATCCGCGTGAACATCAGTCATATAATCCATCCGTTTGGTAATTCGGTGCTTCTTTAGTAATGGTGACATCATGAACGTGACTTTCTTTAATGCCAGCTGCAGTCACACGAATAAAACTGGTTTGTGTACGTAAATCCGAAATGGTATGAGAACCGGTATAACCCATACCCGCACGTAATCCGCCTAATAATTGATGAATAATCCCTAAAATTGCACCTTTATAAGGTACACGCCCTTCAATACCTTCAGGCACTAATTTATCGCTGGTTTTATTGGCTTGAAAATAACGATCGCTGGAACCATAAATTTGACTCATCGCACCCATAGATCCCATACCGCGATAAGATTTGTAAGAACGACCTTGATAAAATTCAACTTGTCCTGGCGCTTCTTCCGTACCTGCAAATAAACTGCCTATCATGACAGTATGTGCACCAGCGGCAATTGCTTTTGCAATATCACCAGAATGTCGAATACCGCCATCTGCAATCACACATACTTTGGAATTTTTTAATGCTTGGCTTACTTCATAAATCGCAGTAATTTGCGGCATGCCTACGCCGGCAATAATCCGTGTGGTACAAATTGATCCAGGACCAATACCTACTTTCACGGCATCTGCACCTGCTTTTGCTAAAGCAATTGCTGCATCTTTTGTCGCAATATTGCCGCCAATCACATCAATATGTGGATAATTTTTCTTAACCCAAGAAACGCGATCTAATACACCTTGTGCATGACCATGTGCAGTATCGACTACTAATACATCCACACCTGCTTCCGCTAAAGCTTCTACACGTTCTTCTGTACCTTGTCCTACACCAATTGCAGCGCCTACACGTAAATGACCTTGATTATCTTTGGCAGCAAGTGGTTTATCTTTGGCTTTTTGAATATCTTTTACAGTAATTAATCCTGTGAGATTAAAATCATTATCCACCACTAACATTTTTTCAATGCGATGATGATGTAATAATTCCAAAACGGTTTTATTATCAGTGCCTTCACGCACAGTAATCAGTTTATCTTGTCCGGTCATGATTTCTGTAACAGCAGCATCTAAACGATTTTCAAAACGAATATCACGATTGGTGACAATGCCGACTAGTTTTTTATCTTCTACCACCGGCACGCCGGAAATACGGTTACGCTCGATGATGTGCAATAATTCTCGTATTGTAGTCTGTGGCGATACGGTAATCGGGTCGCGAATAATCCCACTTTCATATTTTTTAACAGTACGCACTTCATGGGCTTGTTGTTCTATCGATAAATTTTTATGAATAATCCCAATCCCACCTTCTTGCGCCAAAGCAATCGCAAGTCTTGCCTCGGTCACAGTATCCATGGCGGAAGACAATAATGGGATATTCAGCACAATATTTTCAGTCAGCTTGGTCGATAAATCGGCCTGGGCTGGCGTTATCAAGGAGTGTCTTGGAACCAGAAGAACATCATCAAAGGTTAAAGCGACTTCGGTTGGTAGTGTTGTGCTCATAAATCACCCATAAATTAATGAAGATAGGCTAAAATAAGCTGCTTATGATACCACATTACGATAGGATTATGACAGTATGACATCGCAACCTATTTACACCGTCTCAAAATTGAACCAAAGCGCCCGCCTATTGCTAGAAGAAGGCTTAGGCACGATTTGGGTCGAGGGTGAGATTTCTAATTTTATCCGGGCAAGCTCAGGACATATTTATTTTTCCCTAAAAGATGAAAATGCCCAAGTCCGCTGTGCTTATTTTAAAGGCCGGCGTAACCAGCAAAATGATTGGAAACAAGGCATGCAGGTCTTGGCTTGTGCAAAAGTCAGTCTTTATGAGCCTAGAGGCGATTATCAGCTGATTGTTGAATATGTAGAAGAAGCGGGCATAGGCGCGCTGCAAAAAGCTTTTGAAGTCTTGAAGGCTAAATTGCAAGCTGAGGGATTATTTGCCACTGAACATAAAAAACCCCTGCCTGCTTATCCACAATGTTTAGGAGTAATTACCTCACCAACTGGCGCTGCGATTATGGATATTTTGCATGTGTTAGAACGCAGATACCCAAACTTACCGGTGATTGTTTATCCGACATTAGTACAAGGCACTAGTGCTGCTGCGCAAATTGCCCACATGATTGAAGTCGCAAATCAACATCAAAAATGCGATGTGTTAATTGTTGCGCGCGGCGGCGGATCTATGGAAGATTTATGGCCTTTTAATGAAGAAATAGTTGCACGCGCAATTTATAACAGCGAAATTCCGATTGTGAGCGGTGTTGGCCATGAAGTTGATTTTACAATTGCGGATTTTGTGGCAGATGTTCGCGCACCCACACCTTCAGCTGCTGCAGAATTAGTGAGCCCCGATGGCGAAGCATTATTAGGTTATTTAGAACAACTGCAATCACGCGTCATTCAACAAATAGGCCATAGGATTACATTTAAACATCATCAATTACAGAATTTGCAAAGTAGATTACGCCACCCGCGCGAACGTTTACAATTTTTCGCGCAAAAATTGGATGAACAAACGCATCGCTTAGAACAAGCCTGGCATAAAATTGTAACCAAGCGTCAGCATAAACTCAGTTTATTACTTCAAACCTTACAAACCTTAAGTCCTACAGCAACACTGTTTCGCGGTTATGCCATTGTAAAAAATGCCAAGGGCAAAATCATTCGCAATGCGAGTGATGTGAATCAAGGTGAAGCTATTTTTACGACGGTCAGCGAGGGCGAAATTAAAAGTCGGGTTGAGTAAATAATCTAAGGGGAAATGGGGGGATTAATCCCCTAGTCCAATTGTTATCATTTTTGTTAATCTCTGCTTCGCCTCTTGCTTAGCTCTCATGCTTGCAGATTCTGTTTGATTTTGATTATCTACGATGAGAGCAGCAAACACCAACTGCTCATCGCCTTTACTGATCCATCCCACATACCAACCAATATGACGCTCACTATTGGGTATGCCCTCATTATCGCGCTCATATACCATTCCTGTTTTACCGTACATTTTCCATCCATTAGATAAATCTTCTGCATATAGAATGTGCTGTGTCAAAGTTTGTGATTGATTAGATACTGGCAACTGATTCCGTAGTAGATTGCTAATAAATTCCACCTGTTCTTTAGGAGAAATTTTTAAACTGGATCCCAGCCATGCGCGGCTCAAACCATCATCTTTGCCTATATCGCCTGAAACGTCTTTATTACCATAATTAAATGCATTTACATAATGTTGAAATTTTTCTTTTCCCAATTTTTGGGTCAATATTTGTGAATACCAAACACATGAATTTTTAATCCATGAGGCTGGATTTTGTGGAACTTTACATGGCTCACCCCATGCAGATTCTGCGTATTTTTCTTCATATGCCCATGTGGGTTTGGTTTCACTTGTGAAAATTGCACTATCAAATCCCATTAAGCTCAGTGGAATTTTAAAGGTAGAAGCCGGCGTAAATCTCTCTTCACAGTTACCCTCGGCCGTAATGATTTTGTTGTCGTTAAGATTTTTAACCATAAAACATTGGGTGTTTGAAAATGCGGCTTGGCTTATCAGTAGTAAAAGAGTGATTGTAAAATATTTAAACATAAAATTGTTCTTCTTTAATTGTTTATCTTGCTTTTATAAAACTTTTCAATATTTATAAATTTCACGCACAATAAGTGCAACCGCTAATATTGTTATCTTATAGCTTCGCTTTAATTAGATTATCCTGAGGTTTTAGCCCAGGTCCAGCCGCAAATCCGTTGCCCTTAGGATCTTTATAAACCGCATCAAACGCTTCATGAACATCAGGATGCGTCGGATTCCAAAAATCAGGGTTTTCTGTATCCATAACACGACGCGTTGTTTCTACCGTTTGAGAAATGGGTTGGCCATTCTTTGCCATCATTTCTTTCCATTCTTTACAATCAGCATCTGTATGTTTCAATGGGTTTTCAGAAGCCTTAAACCTGGCACCTTGTACTGCTGAGGCTGGAAATTGTGTGAGCACAGGCCCTGGATGTATACCTGCAATTTTGATTGGAAATCCTGCTCTTTTTAAGTGTTCTCTTAAATCTGCCATATAGTGTTCAAGTGCTGCTTTTGTAGCAGAATACATGGTTTGTTTTAAATCAACGAGTGGACCAACAATGCTACTGATAAAAAGAATAGTGCCTGGTTGCTCAGGGGTTTTTAGCATTTCATCAATGACTGCATTAGTAACATTAATTGTTCCAAAATAATTAGTATTAAAAATTTGTTTTCTTTGTTCATCTGTTGTGCCATATGCAGAACCTAAAAGACCAGAACCTGCATTGTTAATTAAAGTATCAACCCTTCCAATTTTTTGAACAAATTTTTTAATGTTTTCTTCGCAGTCCGTGACATCAAGTTTCTCTATAATGATATTATTAGGATATTCTTTAGCAAGCGCTTGTAGTTGCAAAGCTTTTTCTGGATTGCGTGCAGTAGCATAAACTACATATCCATCGTGTGCTAAGCTACGAGCAAGCTCTAGGCCAATTCCTGTGGAGGCTCCGGTGATCAATACTTTCTTAGGGGTTATCTTGGGTTGAATACCAAATTTATATGTATTTAACGTCATTAATTAATGCTCCAAAATTTAACTGCGATTTTATATCAAAATTGTAAAAATGGGGCCAGGCTTGACATTTAACATTATAAAATGTCAAATGGCAAGCCTGACCCCGATTCTTATAAAGTAGGATAATCAGTATAACCTTTGGCATCACCACCATATAAAGTGCTAGCATCAAGTTGATTAAGTGGTGCATTGATTTTAAATCGTTGTACTAAATCAGGATTCGCAATATAAAGTCTGCCAAATGCTACCAGATCGGCATAGCCGCTAGAAATCGCTTCTATTGCAAGTTCACGCGTGTAGCCATTATTCACCATCCATGCGCCGCTAAATTCTTTGCGTAGTGCATGAAAATCAAAATCTTTTAAATCACGAGGACCTATTGTTTGGCCTTCTATCACATGAATATAAGCCAATTTTAATTTATCTAATGCTTGGACTAATGGAAAATAAAGCGCACTAGGCGCGCTATCAAAAGTATCATTGAGGGATGTAACCGGTGATAAACGAATACCTGTACGATCAGCGCCAATTTCTGCTATCACGGCTTGTGCAACTTCTAAAGCAAAACGTAAGCGATTATCGATAGAGCCACCATATTGATCCGTGCGATGATTAGAACCATCACTTAAAAATTGTTGAATTAAATAACCATTGGCGGC
>JBEKTV010000045.1:0-7462 GCA_049515675.1 Gammaproteobacteria bacterium
GCATGGACCAATTCAATGAGCGTAATGTTGAAGTCGTGGGTATTTCTATCGATTCACATTTCACGCATAAAGCATGGCGTGATACACCTGTTGATAAAGGTGGTATTGGCGCTGTTAATTATGCATTGATTGCCGATATTAATCACAAAATCGCAAAAGATTATGGTGTTGAGCATCCTGAAGTCGGTGTTGCATTTAGAGCCGCGATTTTAATTGATAAAAACGGCGTTGTGCGTGTGCAAATGGTAAATGATTTACCGATAGGCCGTAATATCGATGAAATTATTCGTTTAGTCGATGCGCTGCAATTCCATGAACAACATGGTGAAGTATGTCCTGCTGGTTGGACTAAAGGTAAAAAAGGCATGAACGCATCACCTGAAGGTGTTGCAAAATACTTAAAAGAACATGCTGAGAATTTATAACTGCTGAATTGTTACCCCGCCTTCATTTTTGCAGCGCGGGGTAACATTGTTCTATATTTTGTTACCCGCCGCGTTGTTAGTGCTATCCATTTCATTTGATCCTGATGTATGTTGTGCTTTATCTTCAGTAAAAAATTGATTCATTCTGAATGTATTTACACTGCCTATGGCTTTAGATGTTATCTCTTCTTCAAAAATTTCTTTTGCTTGCGCGGGTATAGTCAGCAACTCCGGATGCACTTTTCTATATAACTCTAATATTTTTGATTGCATCACGTCATCTTTCAAATTTTCATATAAAACAGACAGACGAATTGCCAATGGTCTTCTTACGCGATATCTTTTGCAATAGAAAGGATTATCCATATAAGCTTGCAAAAGATAATAGAGGGCAATTTTGCATTTTGGTTTGGTAAAGTCCTGATACACTTCAAAGTAATTTTTTAGCATGATTTTGAGTGTAGAACACCCAATGCCATCTCCCCAAGAGGAGCGACTTTGATCACTGATGATATTTATCAGTAGATTAATATTTTCATTTGTAAATTTTATAGCGTGTGACATTAATGCATTTAAAGCGATGTCAAATAAATCATTATTATTTTTCAATTCATTAAAAAAATCATTAGATTGACCGTCTAAATTGGCTGGGGTTAATCTCAAGAGTAAAATTAATGATAGATCGCTTGCATCAAAAGGGATAGCAATGTTGTAGAAATTAGAAAAGCGTAAAACAGTAAAAATCATTTTTGTATCATTTTTACTTTTGTAATAATAATATAATAGTATAAAGACAGACGGATTCGTGTTATAAACCGATAGATTAGATAAATTGCTAATAATGTCATTTTGCGATGAAATATCAAATGTACTGAGAAGATCAAATGTATCTTTTGAGATCGGGGGAAGATGTTTTACTACCTCTTTTTCATCGACATAGAAGTGCTGAGCAGCAAGTATGCCTAATATTAATAGAGTGATATTATTTTTGCTGGCCTTATCTTCTTTTTGATGATTATCTTTGATATATTTTAAAATAAATTTAATAAAGTTGGGGATAAGCTTAATATTATTATAAAGTTCAAGGACATCGTTGCCCGTTAAGCATTGTGCCATTTGTTTAGCTGCATCTTCTAAGGCTTTTTTATTTTCATCGGCTGTGTTATTTTCTGGCTGTTGAAAATCACTTTCTTGTGGTTCTTGATTTTTAAACTTAAAATTTTCAATTGCAAAAATTGGAATTCGAATTCGGTTCTCTACAACTATTGCCTCTGAAAAAGGCCCATAGGTTTCATTTGATGCGCCTAACATACGTAAACTTAAGCTTAAATCAATCAAATCAACATTTTTATCCGGCAAGACGGTTAGTTCATAAAAATCGTCAGTTCTTTTTTCGCTGAGCTTATCAAAAGCTTGAAAACAAGCGCTAATCATTTGGAAGTCATTTGTGACTTTTTCAAAATCCATAGACATTCCAATGTCTGGCGTTGTTTGGCTTGAATAAGCCTCAGTAAAAGCATTTCTTTTTGTGTGCTCTAAAGCGATAATCGATTGAATAAGTTTAAGTGCTGACATGGCGCCTCAGGGTTCTGAAAGCGCCATTATACTGGTTTTAGATTAGAAAAATATTAAGAAGCAGGGTGTAAGAATTCAGATTCAGACAACCATTTTTGATTAGGATAATAAGCGAACACAAGACTTCCGCCTTTAATGGTGTTGATCAATTCTTTATTGACAGAAGGACTGACCGCAGGACAGCCGTGGCTTCGACCTAAGCGACCATTTTTTTCCACAAATTCAGGGCTTACATAATTAGCGCCGTGAATTACAATCGCACGATTTCTTGCTAAGTGGTTAATACCTTCTTCTAAACCTTCTAAGCGTAAAGAGTAACCATTACGGCCAGTATAAGTTTCTTCGGTAATAAATACCCCGATACTTGATTGGTAACTCTCAGGTGTGTTTGAGAATTTTTCCGCAACATTACCACCACTACCGCGGCCGTGGGCGACTAATTCTTCGTATAATAACTCAGAGTTTGCTAAGTCAAATACCCATAAGCGTGGCTCGCTAGAGGCTTTACTGTAGTCGATAATCGTTAAGATTTGACTGTCAGTAACACCCGCAGCAACAGCGTTGTTAAACGCGGTTAAAGCTTTGGATAACACAGTTTCTTCTAAGTGCTGTGTTTGTGCCAGCAATTGCACTAAAGGTCTTTTGCTCATATCTAAATAAGAGCCCACTGCTGAAGCGCCGACTAATAATAAAGTCGCAAGCATAATAGGATATTTCATTAGTTTCTTCATAGTTCCTCCTACGTTAAGAATAGTTATTATCTCACAGTGAACTCAGAAAATCAAGTCGAACAACTAATTATATGTAACTAATTGATATACCTAAAAAAATAAGTAACCCGGTCATATGATTAGCTTTAAATGCGCTTAAGTAGGTTTGGTGCCCATATTTATACGCTCGATACAGATAATAATAGGTCCAAGTTGCTGATAAAAGCAAAAATGGAACAAAAACAGTTCCCAAATTCAATGCTAAAAACCCTATAAAAAATAGGCTATAAAGCACAGTGGTTATCAATAAATCATATCGGCCAAATAATACCGCTGTGGATTTAATGCCGATTTTAAGGTCATCATTTTTATCCACCATAGCGTATAAAGTGTCATAGGCAATGGTCCAAATAATACTGAGTAGAAATAAATACCAGGCTTGCAAAGGCAGGTGGTTCAGGGAGGCGCTATAAGCCATTAACACGCCAGCATTAAAGGTAATCCCTAAGACCAATTGCGGCATATGAGTAAAACGTTTACACAGCGGATAAATCACCACCAATAAAGCTGCCACGCAAGCAATCATGATAGTAAAAAGGTTTAATTGTAAAACCAATAAAAATGCGCCGAGCAATAAAACGCCAAATGCAATCCAAGCTTGTTTTAATGTTAACTCACCCTGCACAAGCGGGCGGCTCATGGTGCGCGCGACATGTTTATCTAAGTGTCGGTCGAAAATATCATTGATGATGCAACCAGCGCTACGCATGATAAAAGCGCCTAACACAAAAATAATCAATAGTTTTAATGTAGGGATACCTTGATTTGCCAGCCACAATGCCCATAACACTGGCCATAACACCAGCAATGTGCCAATTGGTTTATCTAATCGCATTAATCGGAAAAGTGGACTCATGTTGTATATCTTGAAATCAGGAGCTTGACTCGCTAAGTAAGAGATCAATACACTGCAGATTCTAACATAAATTGAGGGCTAAGAGATATGTCCCTGACTTTTCGGATTTTAGAACAACTCGCAGATGGCAAATTCCATTCTGGAGAAGCATTAGCGACTCAATTTGATATCTCCCGCGCGCGGGTTTGGCAAGCTGTTGATGAATTACGCGGTCTAGGTCTAGAAATTGCCGCGGTCACAGGCCGTGGTTATAAAATATTTGATGGCCTAGAATTATTAAATGAGCAGCAGATCAAATCTCACCTTCCTGAAGATTTAGCTTTAAATACCGAATTTATTATGTGCGAGCATACCGGGTCAACCAATTCGGTATTATCTGAACAATTACGCCAAAACAAAATTGCAAGCGGAACAGTCTGTTTAGCTGAATACCAATCTCTAGGACGTGGTCGCTTAGGTCGCACTTGGGTTTCGCCTATTAGCAGTAATATTTATTGTTCAATTGCCTGGCAATTTAAACAAAGCGCCTCGCAATTAATGGGCTTAAGTTTAGTGACAGGGCTTGCAGTCATTGAAGCACTGCAACAAATCGGCGCTAAAAATATCGGCTTAAAATGGCCTAATGATATTTTTTATCAAGGCAAAAAATTAGGCGGAATTTTAGTTGAAATCGCAGGCGATGCTTTAGGTCCTTGTGATGTGGTGATTGGTATAGGCTTAAATGTCAATATGCCGCGTCATATTAAAATTGACCAAGCATTTACCGATTTATCGCAAATCATGCAAAGACGTGTTTCGCGCAATCAACTTATTGCGCATATGATTACATCACTTAATCAGTATTTACCACGGTTTAGTGAATATGGTTTTAATGGTTTTATTAATGAATGGCTAAAATATGATATCTTACATAATCAGCCGGTTAAAATTACTCAGCTTGATCAAATTCTAGATGGTTTTGCCATTGGTATAGATGAACAAGGTCAATTAAAAGTTAAAATCGGTGATAAAGAACAACGCTTAACCAGTGCTGAGGTCAGTGTAAGTTTATGAGTCTTTGTCCTTGTCAATCACAAAAATCTTATGCACAATGCTGCGAGCCTTTTATTACGGGCAATGCACGTCCGCAAACACCAGAACAATTAATGCGATCGCGTTATACCGCTTACACCCAAGCGAATACGGATTATATTGTTGCCACTATGCAAGGCAAACCGCTAGAAGGTTATGATAAAGAAGCCTCAAAAAAATGGGCGCAAAGTGTTAAATGGTTAGGTTTAGAAGTAATTGATGCACCAAAACCCCAAGCAAAAAAAGGTTTTGTCGAATTTATTGCAAGTTATGAAGAAAACGGCGAAGTTAAAAATATTCACGAGAGAAGCGAGTTTGCTCGCATTGGTGGTGGTACACGTTGGTATTATGTGGCAGGACAAACACCTAAAGTTGAGCGCAATGCTTTATGTCCTTGTGGCAGTGGCAAAAAATATAAAAAATGTTGTGGATTTAAAGGATGAAACCTATGCATACATCAAAAACTGAAATCATAGCAAAAATCAAACAAGCCCACGCCGCAAAAAATGCTTGGAGAATATTATCCGTAACACAGCGCGCAGAAATTTTACGACCCTTATTACCTCTTATCAAAAAACATCAAGCTGAAATTGCCAAACTCATTACAAGTGACATGGGTAAACCCATCACCCAATCACAATCTGAAGTCGAATGGACGCTAGAATATTTGCAAGATTTTCTAGACAATGGCCCAAAATATTTAGCGCCTAAAACCACAGTAAAAGAAGCGGATACTGTACATCAAATTATGTATGAACCTTATGGCGTAGCTGCAAGTATTGCCCCTTGGAATTTCCCATTCAGCAATTTTATCATCAGCGTGATTCCGCTATTAATCGCAGGAAATACCGTAGTATTTAAACATTCAGAAGAATGCATGAATACCGGAAAATTTGCCGACGAATTAATGCAACAATTAAAATTATTAAAAGGCGTATATGCGCAAGTTTATGGCGGGGGTGAAGTTGGCCAAATATTGGTAGCACAAGATATCGATTTAATTAATTTTACTGGCAGCTCACAAACCGGCAAAGCACTCTATGCACTTGCAGGTCAAAAATTTATTAAAGCGATATTGGAAATGGGCGGATCTGATCCCGCTGTTATTTTAAAAGATGCGCCTTTAGATGATGTGATTCCACAAATTATTAGCAGACGCTTTGATAATTGCGGACAAGTCTGCTGCGCGGTCAAACGCTTAATTGTGCATGAATCCATTTATGATATTGTTGTTGAAAAACTAGTTCAACAAATAGGCCAAATTAAAATTGGCGATCCATTTGATGCGCAAACACAAATAGGTCCATTAGTTTCAGGCAAACAATTAGCCTTATTAGAATCACAAGTCCAAGATTCACTCAAAGCGGGCGCAGTGGCCGCAATTGGTGGCGCAAAACCCAAAGCTTTATCTGGACATTATTATTTACCCACAGTATTAACCCACATCAAGCGCCATATGCGTGTTTGGACCGAAGAAGTATTCGGCCCGGTTTTACCGGTTATTTCTTTTTCATCAGAAAATGAAGCCATTGAATTAGCCAATGATACAGATTATGGTTTAAGCGCCGTTGTTTATAGTGGCGATCACGCAAATGCACGTTTTATTGCCGAGCAAATCAATGCCGGATGCGTAGATATCAATTCTGCCAGCCATTGGCGTCCTTGCAATCCTTTTGGTGGCTATAAAGCCTCAGGAATGGGTCGTATTTATGGCGAAGAAGGCTTTAGGGATTTATGCCAAATTAAAGTTATCGCTGAATAACGCCCGGCTTAATATTCTCTTAATCATTATCATGTACGCTAACTCCTAAACGTTTTTACGTAAAAACAGGGAGAATCACATGCACTCATTAACCCGCTTCTTATTAGACAATGAAAAACCCACTCTTGAACAATTAATCGCGCAAGCCGGAGATGATGTTGATCCAAAAGAAGCTGCTAATGTCATTCAATTTTGTTTTTCTCACTTGATACATGATCGTGAATTCTTGACGACCGAACAACAACAAAATATTTTCAAAAAATTATTTGATTTATTATTAGAAAATCAAACAGCATTCACTAATTCAACCCACATTGCTACGATATTTCATGCCCTTGGAGAAATCACTCATAACAATAAAGAAGCTGTAAGTGTATTGCAACAAGATCCATTCTTATTCATTAAATTGTTTATCAGATTTGCACAAGACAAAAACAATTGGAAACAAAAAGCCTTCGCTACTTTTTTTCAAGGTTTAGGACAGTTAAAAGATAATAATGCATTGTCAGGTTTCTTTTGGCAATCTGAAGATTTTCAATCAATGGTGCTGGATGTTTTAGAAAGAATAGCGACCATGAGTCCACTTTCAGCAAAACCGATCGCTATGGTTATATTTGGCTTGTCTAGATTGCAAATTACCTGGACTGAAAGTCATAAGCAACGTTTAGACCAAGTTTTATTAAAGTTGATACGTGCATTTTTGTCGTGCGAAATATTTCCTTCCTCCAAGCCAAACGCACAAGAAATTAGCAATATAGTTTATGCGCTTGCAAGATTAGCTAAGCATGGTGCTTTAATACCAACGATGTGGCTAGAAAAAGATCGAAAAGAAGAAATATTATATCCATTGATACGGCTTATCTATAAGAAAAAACCTGAAGAACTCGCCATTTCTCAAATTTTTTATGCTTTAGGTAAACTTGCGCAAATGCAATGTTTAGAAAAAGCCAGCGTGTTTTGGTTGATAAAACCGCTCATTCAATATCTTTTGCCTGAGAAACCT
>JBEKTV010000046.1:0-7396 GCA_049515675.1 Gammaproteobacteria bacterium
ATAGTCGTACAAGGAAGGGGTAAAGACATGTTTCAACTCGTTGAAGATACAGAAAATAAAGCCGTCATTAAAGTCATAGGTGTGGGCGGCGGCGGCGGAAATGCTGTTGCGCATATGGTCCACAAAAATATTGAGGGCGCAGAATTTATTTGTGCGAATACTGACGCACAAGCATTGGAAAATATTCCTGTGCAAAAAACCATGCAACTTGGCGGTCATATGACTAAAGGTTTGGGCGCAGGCGCAAATCCAGAAGTAGGTCGCAGAGCTGCAGAAGAAGATAAAGATCGTATTATGCAAATGCTACAAGGCGCAGATATGGTATTTGTGACCGCAGGTATGGGCGGCGGTACAGGTACAGGTGCTGCACCTATAGTTGCAGAAGTTGCACGCAAAATGGGTATTTTAACAGTGGCTGTGGTCACTAAACCTTTCCCATTTGAAGGCCGCAAACGTATGCAAGTGGCTGAACAAGGTATTATTGAATTAGCAAAACATGTCGATTCTTTAATTACTATTCCTAATGAAAAATTACTGAATGTTTTGGGTAAAAGCATTAGCTTACTTGATGCTTTTAAAGCCGCTAATGATGTATTACTTGGCGCTGTGCAAGGTATTGCAGAATTAATTACCCGCCCTGGTTTAATTAACGTCGACTTTGCTGACGTACGTACAGTCATGAGCGAAATGGGTATGGCCATGATGGGCACAGGAACAGCAAGTGGCGAAGATAGAGCAAGAATGGCCGCTGAAATGGCGATTTCTAGTCCATTACTAGAAAATGTGACTTTATCAGGCGCTCGCGGTGTTTTAGTCAATATTACTGCCGGTCTTGATATGTCTATTGGTGAATTTGAAGAAGTCGGCTCTATTATTAAAGAATTCACTTCTGAAGATGCAACTGTCGTAGTTGGCACGGTTGTTGATCCAGAAATGAGTGGTGAATTGCGCGTTACCGTGGTTGCTACAGGTTTAATGCAATCTGAACTGCCTACCGGCGTTAAGATTCTAGAAAGCACGAAAGCCGACGGTACTTTGGATTATCAGCGTTTAGAGCGTCCTACGATTATGCGTAGACAATCTAATGTCGCTACAAAGCGCGCTGCAGTGGCCTTAGAAGCCCAGGATATGGATTATTTAGATATTCCTGCGTTTTTAAGAAGGCAAGAAGACTAGCATGGCTTTTTTTTGTAGATTGTCCATGGTACAATGCTGGAAATTTTAAGGCATTATTTAATGATCAAACAAAGAACACTAAAAAATGTCATCTGTGCGACCGGAGTGGGTGTACACACAGGCGACAAAATTTATCTAACCCTTAAGCCGGCACCGGTGAATTCGGGGATTGTTTTCCGCCGGGTCGATTTAGACCCTGTTATTGATATTCAGGCTCATCCTGCAAATGTCGGTGATACCACTTTATCAACCAGTTTGGTTAAAGACGGCGCGTCTATTTCTACAGTAGAACATTTATTATCCGCTTTTTCAGGCCTAGGTATCGATAATGCAATTGTCGAAGTCACAGCGCCTGAAGTGCCGATTATGGATGGCAGCGCAGGTCCTTTTGTATTCTTGATTCAATCTGCTGGAATTTGTGAGCAAAATGCGGCTAAACGCTTTTTACGTATCAAGAAAAGAGTTGAAGTCAAACAAGGCGATAAAATCGCGACTATCATGCCTTATGACGGTTTTCGTGTGGCTTTTGATATTGATTTTGACCATCCTGTATTTCGCTCTGGCGTTCAGTCTATACGTCTTGATTTCTCTGAAACTTCTTATATCAAAGAAGTGTGTCGTGCGCGCACATTCGGCTTTTTAAGTGACGCTGAAAAAATGCGTAAAATGAATTTAGCCTTAGGCGCTAGCATGGATAATACCGTGATTATCGACGAATACCGCGTATTAAATGAAGATGGCTTAAGATACGAAGATGAATTTGTAAAACACAAAATTCTGGATGCGATTGGCGACTTATTCTTACTCGGTAAAAATATTATCGGTGCCTTCCATGGTGTTAAATCGGGTCATGCTTTAAATAATCAATTATTGCGTACCTTATTAGCCCAAGAAGATGCCTGGGAAATTGTTACCTTCGAGAAACAAGAAGTTGCACTTCCTGCTTATGCCCAATGGGAAACTGCTGTAGCATCATCGTAAATCATTTGTTTAAATGGATTTAACTTAACATGGATTTACTTCAAGTTATTTTACTCGCAGCAGTACAAGGATTAACTGAATTTTTACCCGTTTCTAGCTCTGCCCATCTGATTTTATTATCTCTTTTTACCGATCATGAAGACCAAGGCTTATTATTTGATGTGGCCTTACATGTAGGTACATTATTGGCTGTTTTATTTTATTTTCGCCATGAATTACGCATTATGATAAGAGATTGGTGCTTAAGTTGTGTAGGCCGCGGTCAAACCTCAGAAAGCCGCTTAATGTGGGCGCTTGGTTTTGCCACGATTCCCGTAGGTCTTGCTGGATTATTTTTCAATCAATATGTGAGTGATTATTTGCGTGATCCCATTGTCATTGCAATAGGCATGATAGTATTTGCGTTTTTTCTAGGATTTGCCGACAAATATGCACGTGAAACGCGCGATGAACATCATTTGAATTGGAAGGATGTATTGGTGATAGGCATTGCCCAAGCTTTTGCCTTAATTCCCGGCGCATCTCGCTCGGGCACGACTATGACTGCAGGTTTATTAATGGGTTTATCTCGGGAGGCCAGCTCTCGATTTTCGTTTTTATTATCTATCCCTGTGATTTTACTCGCAGGTGGTTATGAAGTGAGTAAAATGACCGCTGCAGATTGGGCATCTGCAGATATTCAACTGTTAATGATAGGTATCGCACTTTCGGCAGTGACAGCATTTTTCTGTATTCAGGTATTCCTAAAATTAATTGAGCGCATAGGCATGATGCCGTTTGTGATTTACCGCTTATTTTTAGGCGCACTACTGTTATATTTATTTTGGTAAATGTTCTGATAATTTCATTAATGCTTGTTTAAGCGGCTCATATTGAATTTTTTGTGCAACTTGCGCGAGCAGCTCCCTTGCGGTTTTTGAATAGTGTCTATCGATTTTCTTAGGTTTGGCAGCGGTCATTTGCACAGTTTTAGGTTTAACCTGTTGTTTAATCGAGGCAATACTGGCAAACTCAACATTTTGTCGTAATCGACTGAGCAAAGTTGGGGTATAATATCGCAGCAGTGTGGCTGTGCTACTATTAGAGACTTCTAGCAGCAGGCAGCTGTTAATAAAAGAAATGGCACACGTATCTTGTGCGAGTTCTTGAGGTAATACTTCTTGGAGTAAGGTATTTATTTTTTTTAGGCGTAAGGCTTGCGTCGCAAGTTCGGATAACTCGCCATGTTGTAACAATTGATGTATCGATTGACGCATGCAATCATCATACACATTAATATGAAGGAAGACAAAATCCATGGGATTCACACAATTCTTTAAAAAATTATTTGCAATTCCACACGAGCGGGAAATAAAACGCTTACGCTTAGTTGTTGATAAAATTAATGCCTTAGAAGAAAAAGTTAGCACGTATTCGGAAGATGCCATGCGCGCGCAAACTGAACATTTACGCGCACGGCTTAATCAAGGCGAAACATTAGAGGCCATTTTACCTGAAGCCTTTGCACTAGTCAGGGAAGCAGCTAAACGTACACTCAATATGCGACATTTCGATGTGCAATTAATGGGCGGTATGGTTTTGCATGAAGGCAAAATTGCGGAAATGCATACTGGTGAAGGTAAAACCTTAGTGGCAACATTACCGGCTTATTTAAATGCATTGACCGGAAAAGGCGTGCACGTAGTAACCGTCAATCCTTATTTAGCGGCGCGTGATGCTAAATGGATGGCGCCCATTTATGAATATTTAGGTTTAACTGTAGGCACTGCAATTCCTGGCATGACGCTAGAAGGCAAGCAAAAAGCGTACGCAGCTGATATTACTTACGCCACCAATAATGAACTCGGCTTTGATTATCTGCGCGATAATATGGCATTTAGTTTAGCGGACAAAGTGCAGCGTGAATTGAATTTTGTAATTGTCGATGAAGTGGATTCAGTATTAATTGATGAAGCGCGCACGCCGCTGATTATCTCCGGAAAAATTCAAGACAGCACCGCACTCTATGGCAAAATCAATGAAATTGCGCCGCGTCTTAAAGCACAAACCGATGAAAAAGACCCTGGCGACTACACCATAGATGAAAAATCTAAACAAGTGCATTTAACCGAACAAGGCCAATCACATGTAGAAGAATTACTGCATGAAACAGGCTTATTACAAGACGGTGACAATTTATATAATCCCGGTCATTTAATGTTATTGCATCATATTCATGCGGCATTACGCGCACATACTTTATTTCAGCGTGATGTGCATTATATGATTCAAGACAATGAAGTGGTGATTATTGATGAACATACAGGCCGCGCGATGCCAGGTCGTCGTTGGTCTGAAGGTTTGCATCAAGCCATTGAAGCCAAAGAAGGCTTAGAGATACAAAATGAAAGTCAAACTTTGGCTTCTATCACTTTCCAAAATTATTTCCGTCAATATGAAAAATTAGCCGGCATGACAGGAACCGCTGCAACGGAAGCGCAAGAATTTAGATTAATTTATAATTTGTTGGTTGTGCCGATTCCAACCCACAATAAAAATATTCGTATCGATGCCCCAGATTTAATTTTTGCCAGCACGGCAGATAAATTTAAAGCCATTGTTGCTGATATTGAAAAACGTCATGCTAAAAAGCAACCAGTATTACTGGGTACAACCTCAATTGAAAATTCAGAAATTTTATCAAAATTATTAGATAAAGCCAAAATTCCACATCAAGTATTAAATGCTAAACACCACGAAAAAGAAGCACAAATTATTGCGCAAGCAGGCGCACCTGGTGCCGTGACGATTGCAACCAATATGGCAGGTCGTGGAACGGATATTGTGTTAGGTGGAGATATTGTGATTAATGCCGGTGGTTTACATGTGATTGGATCAGAGCGTCATGAAGCAAGACGTATCGATAATCAATTACGTGGTCGGTGTGGACGTCAAGGCGACCCAGGTTCTACCCAATTTTATTTATCACTTGAAGATAATTTAATGCGTATTTTTGCCTCCGATCGCATGAAAATGATCATGAATAAATTAGGCTTACAAGGCGATCAAGCTATTGAAAGCCCAATGGTCAGCCGCGCCATTGAAAATGCGCAGCGTAAAGTGGAAGCGCATAATTTTGATATTCGTAAGCAATTATTAGAATTTGATGATGTTGCCAATGATCAGCGTCGGGTGATTTATGCAAAACGCAGAGAATTAATGAAGCTGGATGATATTACCGATTCCATTGAAGATATGCGTTACGATGTTTACATGCAATTGGTGTTAAAATATTTGCCATTAGACAGCATTAAAGAACAATGGGATGTTGAGGGCTTAACTCAAGAATTAAAAAATGAATTTGCCTTAGATTTACCGATACAAAACTGGGTAGAAGAAGAAACCATACTTTCACCTGAAAATCTTGCCATGCGTGTGATTGAAGCCGTGAAAACCCATTACGATGAAAAATTGGTAGGGGTAGATAATGCCGTTGCGCGCAGATTCGAAAAATCGCTGATTCTGCAAATTTTAGACAGCCATTGGAAAGATCATTTAGCCGCCATGGATTATTTGCGCCGCAGTGTCAGTTTACGTGGTTATGCCAATAAAGATCCAAAACAAGAATATAAGCGCGAAGCCTTTTTATTATTTTCAGCCATGTTAGATGCATCTGCCTATGAAGCTTGCCAAGCACTGGCAAAATTTAAAGTATCTAATGCTACAGACATGGATGCCATAGAAGCTTCGCAGCGCGAGCAAGCGGTTAAAGATATTAAATTAGAACATCCAGCTGCTGCAAGTTCACAAGAAGATGAAGTGCAAGCATTAACACCAAAACCCATAGTCCGCGGCAAAAAAATTGGCCGTAATGATCCTTGTCATTGTGGATCAGGGAAAAAATATAAAAATTGTCATGGGAAGATATGATTTATGATTTTAGTAATTTTTTTTGTACGCTAGTATTAATTTGATCAATATTAACATGAATATGCTCAATTACTTTTTGAGCCTGATTTGATATTAATTTATTTGTCATATATAGCATAGGATGCTGTTTACCAAAAATTGCACGCGCAGTCATACCTGCAATTCCACGTGAAGCGGTTATAGAACATAATGCATCTACCCATAGAGGTGTATACCATGTCACATACTCAGACATTTTTTCTGCAAGCATGAGCACTGGTGTAAATAATTCTAAAATGACGCTCAAATAAACGGACGCCACTAGCAAAATAAATGCTTTTTCTGGATTGTTATAACACCAGCGTAATTGATCTAAAATCCAATTGATAAAGCGTTGTAAATAGTCGTATTCTAAATGTGCTTTAATGTATTTTGGTAAAGAATTCATTACCTCTTTAATCTTATCATCTTTGGGATTAAGCTTTACCCCCATTAAAGTAGTGTTGAATAATGCATTGATATCGTCTTTCCAGCATTTATATGCATAATTAAATGCATCTGCTTGTGCAAGCCTACTATACTTATTAGAAACATGATTGAATTTTATTTCATCTGGGAAGAGCAGTGCATATTCTAATATTCCGCGGTATTGATCGTAAGAAAGTTGATCTTTTGTTTGCTTAACAAAATAAGCAAATCCTTCCGGATATTTAATTCCTTTAGATTTATTAACCTCCCTAAATAATTTAATTACATTTTCTCGTGGCGAGAAAAATTCAAACATTAAAATATCTTCGTTTAAGTCTTGGTATTGATTTTCTAAGCAATGGACTAATCTTTTCAGTCCATCATAATTCTGAAGATGACTGATTAAGTTTAATTGCATTAGTTTAGTAATAGATGCTAGATTTAAAAAGCATGTATCATCTTTTAGGTTCCATTTCTTATAAAGTAGCTTTTGTAATTTATTTGTTTCAGATGGAGCATTATGAACACTGCTTTTATTTAATTTATTTTTATTAAGAAGTAAATCCCGGACGGAATTTGTGGCATTTTTATATGTTTCTATTGAGAGATTTTCATCATTGTTATTAAAATAATTATAACGATGTGTCCGCATTTGTTCTAATAAAGGATTGGGGTATTCTCCGTTATAACATTTCTTAACCAGTTGATAATGCCATTGTGTGTATAAAAAATCACTACTATTGTTAAAAAAAACATTTAATATATCAGTAGCATCATTATATGCTTGCTCCAGCAATTTATATTTTTTATTTAATTCAGCTTGAGACAAGCTTAGATTATTTTCTGTTAGAATTAACTGATCCCATATATAAAAAACATCCTC
>JBEKTV010000047.1:0-7305 GCA_049515675.1 Gammaproteobacteria bacterium
CCGGAAAAATTCCGCAAGTGCCGATTTTTCTTGACAGTCCCATGGCAAGTGATGCCACTGCTATTTTTCATCAATATAAAAATGAACATCGTTTAGATCCTTTAGTGTGCGAGAAAGTTTGTAAATTACCGACTTATGTCAAAACTCTAGAGGAATCCTATGAAATTGATAAACTCGATATGCCCTCAGTGATTATCTCTGCAAGCGGCATGGCATCTGGCGGTCGGGTATTACACCATTTAAAAGCAAGAATCAGTGATTATCGCAACACCATTATTTTTTCTGGTTATCAAGCAGGTGGCACGCGAGGCGATCAAATTTTGAGCGGTGAACCTGAAGTAAAAATTTATGGCGAGATAGTACCTGTTAAAGCACAGATTGAATCCATCAGTAGTTTATCAGCACATGCGGATTATGAAGAAATACTCTCTTGGCTTTCTCATTTTGAAGTGCCGCCCAGAAAAACATTTTTAACACATGGCTCGCCCGAATCAGCTGAAAGTTTACGACAAAAAATCATTAATAAATTAGGCTGGCATTGTGAAATCCCTCATTATTTACAGCGGGAGAATCTGTAATGAGTGGTGAAGGCTGTACATTACGATTAGTTAAATTAGGGATTGATACCTATAGAGAAACAGTTATTTATATCCATAAAGACAGCGAAATCAGCCGATCAGAAGGGTTATCAGCACAATCACGGGTGGAAATTACTTTGCGTGGCAAAAGCATTATTGCGACCCTTAATATGATTGATTCTGAATTATTATCACTTGATGAAGCGAGTCTTTCCAATTACGCGTTTGAACTTCTAGATGCAAAACCAAACGATACAATTTGTATTGCCCACCCAAAACACTTAGCCTCTATGGGCATTATTAGATCCAAAGTTTATAGTGAAGCCCTCGATGATAAAAAAATGCAAACGATTATTGATGATGTGGTTTTGGGGCGCTTGTCTGATATTTATATTGCTACTTTTTTAACGGCCTGTGCCGGTAATCGATTATCAAAAAACGAAATGATTGCATTGACCCGCGCTATGGTGAACGCCGGTCAGCGCTTAAATTGGCCAACGGCTTGTATTGTGGATAAACATTGCGTAGGTGGATTACCCGGAAATCGCACCAGTTTAATTGTGGTGCCTATTGTTGCAGCCTTTGGTTTAACTATTCCAAAAACTTCATCGCGTGCAATTACCTCACCTGCAGGCACAGCTGATACCATGGAGGTATTAGCGCCTGTGGATTTAACATTAAAACAAATGCGCGCAGTGGTTGAAAAAGAAAATGGTTGTATTGTTTGGGGCGGCTCAGTGTCATTAAGTCCTGCGGATGATATCTTAATTGGGGTTGAACATGTGTTGGATTTGGATAGCGAAGGCCAATTAGTCGCATCTGTATTATCCAAAAAAATCGCAGCAGGTTCTAATCATGTGGTTATTGATATTCCAATTGGTCCAACAGCAAAAGTGCGATCGCAGCAAGCGGCAGAAACATTGAAAGATTATTTAGAATCAGTAGGTAGCGCTTTAGGTGTTATGGTTAAAGTGATTTTTACCGATGGCACGCAACCTGTAGGTCGAGGCATTGGTCCAGCATTAGAAGCAAAAGATGTTTTAGCCGTTTTGCACAGACATCCTAATGCGCCGCAAGATTTACGGGATAGATCCCTTACCATTGCAGGATTGATTTTAGAATTTTCTAAAACCATTTTACCGGGTCAAGGAAAAATGGCCGCGCAAGCAATTTTAGACAGCGGCGCTGCCTGGAAAAAATTTCAAGCCATTGCCAATGCGCAAGGCGGTTTGCGTGAAATTCCCATCGCGCCTTATCAATATGTGATGACCGCAAAAAAATCAGGTAAAATTAGCGGTGTTAATAATCGACATTTATCACGCATTGCCAAACTCGCCGGCGCACCACGCGAAAAAGTGGCGGGTGTGGAATTATTAATACAAATCAACACCCGTATAGAAAAAGACCAACCTTTACTGAATGTGTATGCGCAAACTCGGGGCGAGCTTGATTATTCGGTAAATTACCTAGAGAACGAGCCGGATATTTTTAATATTACGCCCTAAAATTTATTTTGAGGAAGTGCAGCAGCTAAAATGCGCACATCGTTTTCTTTATGAGCCTGTAAACCTGGATATTGTCTAGTCACAATACTCGAAGTAGCTGTATTCTCTTCATCGTCATGAATAATTCGAATATCATCAGGCTTACCAATATAACCAGGAGAAAAAGCATAATCAGGGTGCAATAATAGTAAATTATTTCTGTGCGCAGGTAATAAACCTTGGGTACGATTTTGATTCCTAATATGTAACGTAGGGTCCCAAGATACAGAAACGTTAAATGGTAATGCAGCTGCAAATAAAGCAGTCATAGTATTCTCAAGACCAACAATACAAGAATTTGAATGACGTTGAATTTTCACAAATCGATAAGAAAAATGATCTTCTGGAAATGCTCTTGCATCCATAAGGGCATCAGCAAGACTTTCATGATGTTTTTTAAATAAAGAGGGCAGTTTATCGGCAGCATTTTCAAATGCCCTAATAGAAATAACATCGCCAGTTTGGTGATGAGTTTCATGTATAATCACAGCTCTATCAAAAAGACCAGCATTATCTAGAAACAGATTGAGTAGGCTAGCAGTATGTTGAACATCATTTGAATCAAATGTACCGGGTGAAACTTGGACTCTTGCATGCACCACATGAGATTGACTTGTAGGTGCAAATGATAAGCTTTGTGAAAGTTTGGATAGGATATTATTCACACTCATTAATGTATTCTTAACAACTTGAATTTTAGGCATTTTCTCATTCCTTAAGATAAAAAAACCTATCATAAGTGATTAAAAATGTTAAAGGCAACTCGCTTTAATCATATCAATCAGATACACTTTAAGCACGATGAAAAGGAAATGCAAAATGAAATGGATTTACATATTCACATTATTCAGTGTAATCATGACTAGCGAAGTAATATTTGCATTTACTTGCAAGCAAACAGAAACTACGCCTATTGCCTTAACCCATGAGCGCACAACATTACTCGCCAGTCAATTTGGCCGCATTGATCATATTGAAGTATTACCACAAACAATAAATCCAGATAAAGGTGGCTATAGTGTAGAGTCTGTACAAATTTTAATGTGCGGCGAATTAAAACCAGAAACACCGGCTGCTATCAACACACCCGGACAAACCTGTCAGTTTGACAGTAATTGTCAACAACCTATGCGTTGTCAGAATAGTCTATGTGTGCTGCCGCAATGAATACAATTGACTAATAAGCCTTAGCAAAAATCACTTGGCGATTCGTCGGCTTACCGGTAAAAATACAAATGCCATTTTTACCAGATTGATTTAGCGGAATACAACGCGCGGTGACTTTCATGGGTTTGATGATATCTTCAACATCATCAGGGGCGCAGTAACATTGTACAAATCCGCCTATGCCATCTTCTGCAAAAATAGCATTGAATTTATCCATGTCTTCAACAAAATGTAAATTATCTTGCTGGAATTTTTTGGCACGAGTCAGTAAATTGTTTTGAATTTCATCTAATATATTCGCAGCTTGCTCGATAAATTCATCAACTGTCAGTGACTGTTTATCTTTTACGCCTAAATCACGACGTGCCATAAATACGCTATTTTTTTCCATATCACGCGGACCAATTTCTAATCGAATAGGTACGCCTTTTTTAATCCAATGCCAAGATTTTTCGCCGCTATTAAAATCTCGGGTATCAATTTTACTGCGAATAGCTTCATGGTGATAAACACATTGCGATAAACGTTTTTGCACATTTTCACAATAATTTAGCACTTTCGCTTTTTCTTCATCATTACGATGAATGGGAATAATGATGATATGCAGTGGCGCTAAGCGCGGTGGTAACACTAAACCATCATCATCACTATGGGTCATAATCAAGCCACCAATCAAGCGAGTAGACATGCCCCATGAAGTGGTCCAAGCATATTCTTGTTTGCCGTCTTTATCTAAAAATTGAATATCAAATGATTTCGCAAAATTTTGACCCAGAAAATGTGAGGTCCCGGCTTGCAGGGCTTTTTTATCTTGCATCATGGCTTCTATCGTATAAGTATTTACCGCACCTGGAAAACGTTCAGCCGGTGTTTTCTCACCTTGAATCACTGGAATCGCCGCACAATTTTCGGCAAAGTCAGCATAAATATTGAGCATTTGTAAAGTCTCGATCACCGCTTCATCTTGAGTAGCGTGTGCGGTGTGACCTTCTTGCCACAAAAATTCACTGGTGCGTAAAAACATACGCGTGCGCATTTCCCAGCGCATCACATTGGCCCATTGATTAATTAATACAGGTAAATCACGATAAGATTGTATCCATTTGGAAAATTGTACGCCAATCACAGTTTCGCTAGTGGGGCGAATAATATAAGGTTCTTCCAATTCGCCCGCAGGTTTTAGACCACCTTTACCATCGGATTCTAAGCGTGTATGGGTCACCACCGCACATTCTTTGGCAAAACCTTCCACGTGTTGTGCTTCTTTTTCTAAATAATTAAGTGGAATAAGTAAGGGGAAGTAAGCATTTTCATGACCGGTTGCTTTAAAACGCGCATCTAAAATCGCTTGGATATGTTCCCAAATCGCATAACCCCAAGGTTTAATCACCATACAACCGCGCACTGCAGAATTATCTGCTAAATCAGCAGCGGTAATGACTTGCTGGTACCATTCGGGATAATTTTCCGCCCGGGTGGGGGATATTGCATTTAAAGGCTTGCTGCTCATAAAAACTCCTGTTAATGATGCAGCAATTGTACGATAGCTGTGGGACTTTCGCAAAGAAGATTTGGAAGGAATGACTGGATTGTTGGGGCGCAATATGTTGCGCCCCAACCGCCTAATTATTGAATCATAAGTTGATTATCAACACTTTTAACGCCTTTAGCTTTTTGCGCAAGTTCAGCCGCTTTAGCTTTATCAGCATCAGTTTTCACATGACCTGTTAATGTTACAACGCCATCTTTAGTCGTGACATGAACATTTGCAGGATTAAAGTGTTCATTACCAGTTAATTTATCGCCAAACAATATGGTTTTAACTTCAGTAGTAATGCCTGTATCAAGCGCAGCTTGACCCATATTCGCAAATGAATGCGCAGAAAATGCAAACACTAAAAACAAACCAGAAACAAGAGCAGCTAATTTTTTCATGATAATTCCTTTTAATTTAAAGATAATAAAACACACACATGCGTTACAACGTATATCTATCGTGGCGATTTGTCAACATGATATAATAACTTAGTCATCTTGAATGCAAGAGACAACTTGTAAGGATTACTTACAAGTTCAAATCTAAGGACAAAGCAAATGCTGGCAGCAATGGAGAACATCAATGTCTAAATCCCAATTCATCTGCGAATCCTGCGGCACCACCAGTCCTAAATGGATAGGTTGTTGTCCTGACTGTGGTACTTGGAATAGTTATGTGGAAACTGCAATCGCCAATCCAAAATCTGTGCGGCATAAAGGTT
This sequence comes from Gammaproteobacteria bacterium, assembly GCA_049515675.1. Classification (GTDB taxonomy): domain Bacteria; phylum Pseudomonadota; class Gammaproteobacteria; order JABCZS01; family JABCZS01; genus JABCZS01. The sequence continues at coordinate 5,548 of JBEKTV010000047.1, forward strand.
TAACCGGTGAAATTAATAACACCGTTAAAAGCATATTAGATGTTAACGTCATTGAAAATCAACGCACTTCATCGGGTTTATCTGAATTAGACCGAGTATTGGGCGGTGGCTTAGTGCCGGGATCGGTAGTGTTAATGGGTGGCGATCCGGGAATTGGAAAATCCACAGTATTATTACAAGCGATCAGTCATTTAAGTCAGCATATGCCAGTTTTATATATTACGGGTGAAGAATCTTTACAACAAGTCAGCGCGCGGGCGCATCGTTTAGGATTAGCGCGAAAAGAAATTCGCTTGTTGGCACAAACACATATTGAAACAATTTTAGATATAATCGCCAAAGAGCAACCTAAAGTAGTCGTAATCGATTCTATTCAAACCGTATTTACCGACACGATTAATTCCGCACCAGGTTCAGTTTCACAAGTGCGAGAAAGCGCGGCAAAGCTCACTCATTATGCTAAACAAACCAATACTACTTTATTTTTAGTAGGACATGTCACCAAAGAGGGCGCACTTGCAGGTCCGCGCGTGTTAGAACATATGGTAGATACGGTGTTATATTTTGAAGGTGAGCGTGATAATCGTTTTCGTATCGTACGTGCGGTGAAAAATCGTTTTGGCGCAGTCAATGAATTAGGCATTTTTGCGATGTCGGATAAAGGTTTGCGTGAAGTGACAAATCCTTGTTCAATTTTTCTCTCCCGTTATGAAAAACCAGTTTCCGGCAGTAGTATTTTAGTCACTTGGGAAGGCACGCGGCCCATGTTAGTGGAAATTCAGGCGCTGGTTGATAATTCTCATTTAGGCAATCCAAGACGCGTTAGTGTAGGTTTAGATCCGAATCGTTTAACTATGTTATTAGCAATTTTAAGTCGTCATGGCGGCATTGTGACTGGCGATCAAGATGTATTTGTGAATGCCGTCGGTGGCGTGCGTGTTTTAGAAACCGGTAGTGATTTATCGGTATTATTATCCGTATTATCGAGTTTAAAAAATCAAGCTTTGCCTGCAGATTTAGTCGTATTTGGCGAAGTCGGTTTAGCTGGTGAAATTCGCCCGGTTCAAGGCGGGCAAGAACGTCTGCAGGAAGCCGCAAAACACGGATTTAAACGCGCGATTGTCCCCAAAGCCAATATGAAAAAAACTGAATTTGCGGGTATGCAAATTACACCTGTACAAAATTTAACTGAAGTGTTGGAAAACATTTGATAATGGTCAAAAAATCTTCGAGGGGCGAATAATTACATGTCGGTTTCAAGTAATTTGTGACTATACTCAGCATATTATGAAAAAACTTCTAACCCTGATTTTCTTTATTTATTCCACCACACTTTGGGCAGGTTTGGGCGATCCTTATACTTACACCTTAGCCGCGCCGCAAAATAGCAATCTAGAAATACCGCCTACCCCATTTGATTTAAAAATGCCACCACGCCCTGATACTGAAAATTTAGCAGAACTTGAACCCGAAAAATCGTTTAATGTGCGTTTAAGTTCTTTGCGCCGTCCTCACAAGATTCGCGTTGAAAATGCGCCAGGCATTGATGGCATGCCGGTTTTATGTCATGTACAAATCACTAAAGATTTATGCCAAGCTAATTATTTAGGTATCACCACTGATTACGGCGGCTTTACTCGAGTACCGCTGAATCGCCTTAACCCAGAAACTTACGCCGCCGTTGCCGGATTTGCTGATTATTTTGATTTACATTTAAGAGGCACTACGCCGTGCACCTTGATGGTCAGTTGTGATTAT
>JBEKTV010000048.1:0-7288 GCA_049515675.1 Gammaproteobacteria bacterium
TCTCAATACTCGGCTGCCCATAATTCATACCTAATCTCACCCGATAATCCTCTCCCAAAGATCGCTGTAAATTTTCTTTTAACGCCATACGGTGCACCAGTAGAGGGGAGCCATTCTCAGTCCAAATTTGTTGATAAGCATGCGCAGATTTTTTTGCGCGCAGTGGGATAATCAAACCATTGACCAATAAATAACGCCAGGGATTCGGTAAATCAATCACCTTGGGATCAGTTAAAAATTCTTTGAGATATTGTTTGACATGCGCAACATCGGGCGCGCTTGGCGTGCCGAGATTAATGAGTAGAATTCCAGTATTGGGGTGCATAATAATAATAAGTTTATTTAACGATAAGTGCAATGATGCCTACACCAATCCCAATAATAGTTAAATTACTGAGCATAATCGAAACCATCACTTTATATACAAAAGGTTTTATGGCATCAATTTTTTTTTCCAAACGATGTTCTACATCTTTGATTTCAGTGCGCAGATTTTGCATATCTCTGTGAGTTTCAGCCCGCAGATTTTGCATATCATTATGCGTGGCGACGCGCAAATCTTGAAAATTAGCATGCGTCGCGACCTGTGTTAATAAGGCTTGCATTGCTATCATTTGTGCTCCATTAAGTGCTTCAGCTTGTTTTTGATTAAAATCCGCTTGTGTTAATAGTTTAACATATTCTAACGTATCGAAAAGTGCTATAGCCATGTTGCGTCCCTGCTAATGTAATAATAACTGATATTCTAAATCATTTAAGTTTTCAAAATCAACAGTTTTCTAGAACATTTATGCGTGATGACGTTTTTATCTAGCCTCTTTCATAAAAAAGCTGAAAATGATATCCTTCATCCTGCGGTTCTTTGTGGTCCCCGTGCGACGTTAGGCTGTTAACCCTGTCAGGTCCGGAAGGAAGCAGCAGTCGCAGCTGATCGGGTGCAAGGTTAGGCGATGAAGAGCCGCTTTCTATATTTTTTCATCCTGTTATAATCTTTCCATGAGTTATCAAGTCTTAGCCCGCAAATGGCGGCCACAAACATTTACCGAAATGGTCGGACAAAATCACGTATTACGTGCATTAATCAATGCTATTGATGCTAAGCAATTGCATCATGCGTATTTATTTACTGGCACGCGCGGCGTGGGTAAAACCACTATTGCCCGTGTTTTAGCTAAATGTCTTAATTGTGAACAGGGAATTACCTCAAGTCCTTGTGGGACTTGTAGCGCCTGTGTGGATATTCGTGATGGCAAGTTTGTGGATTTAATTGAAGTCGATGCCGCCTCACGCACTAAAGTTGAGCAAACGCGCGACTTACTGGAAAATATTGCTTATGCGCCCACGCGTGGTCGTTATAAAATTTATTTAATCGATGAAGTGCATATGCTGTCAACGCATAGTTTTAATGCTTTACTAAAAACCTTAGAAGAGCCGCCAGCACATGTGATATTTTTATTAGCGACTACAGATCCTGATCGCTTACCCATGACGATATTATCGCGCTGCTTACATTTTCATTTAAAAAATATGACGGTTGAAACCATTAGCGGACAACTTGCGCATATTTTAACTCAAGAAAAAATAAGCTTTGAGCGACAAGCCTTAGATTTAATTGCACACGCCGCACAAGGTAGTATGCGTGATAGTTTAAGTTTATTAGACCAAGCCATTGCCTATGGTGCAGGTAAAATTGAAACCCAAAGCGTGCGCGAATTATTAGGTCATATTAATCCCGAGGCGGTATTACAGATATTACAAGCCTTGCAACAGCAACAAGGTGAGGCTTTATTAACATCATTACATCAATTGTTAACAGATGGCGCCGAGCCGCAAGTGATTTTAGATGAATTAATTCAAGCCTTGCATCAAATTGCCGTGATTCAATTAGTGCCAGAGCGTTTAGAACAGCATTCAATATTAAAACCATTTGCCCAGCATTTTTCCCCACAAGATGTGCAATTATTTTATCAAATTGCGGTCAATGGCAAACGTGATTTACCCTGGGTTGCTAATATGCGTTTGGGATTGGAAATGATTTTATTGCGAATGATGGCATTTGCGCCTGTGGATTCTACTTTGCCGGCAATAAAACCAGTTGTTGCGCAAAGAGTGCAAGCGGCTGCGGAAAGTAAGCCTAATCCTCCAAGTATTGTGGAAAAAGTTGTACCAACACATTCCTGGTCTGAAATTGCACCACAATTAAATTTAACCGGTCTTGCTATGGCGCTCGCTTCACATTGCGTTTTAAAATCATTAGATGAACAGCAGGCACAATTAGCATTAGCCCCACAACATGCGCCATTATTAAATCCATCAAGCACCGAGCGTTTACAACAAGCCTTAAGTACATATTTGGGTAGAAAAGTCCTGGTTAAAATTCATTTAGAAGCAACGGGCGAGGAAACTCCAGCATTACAACAAGCCCAAAAACAACAGGCCGCGCAGCAAGCCGCAGAACACGATATTAAGGCAGATCCACATGTCAAAGCCATGATGGAACAATTAGGGGCAAGTATTGTAAAGCTTGACGCCAAGACGAGTTTAAGTTAATCTACTTAGAATTCAACATAAATGAGGAGCTGACTATGAGTGAACCCGATTTTCAAAAAATTATGCAGCAAGCACAAAAAATGCAGGCCAATATTCAAAAAGCTCAGGAAGAAATCATTGCGCTGACCGTGGTCGGTCAAGCGGGTGGTGGCTTAGTTAAAATTAAAATGAATGGCCGTCATGATGTTTTGCGTGTATTTGTTGCGCCCAGTTTATTAGGTCTTAAAGATCCTACTAAAGAAGAAGATGAAGAAGGTGGTGGCGATGAAGGCAGTGGCACTCCTGATAAAGGCATGCTAGAAGATTTAATTGCTGCAGCTGTAAATGATGCCGTCCGTAAAGTTGAAACCGCTTCTCGTGAAAAAATGACGGGATTAATGAGTGGTTTGAATTTACCGCCTGAAATGATGCCTTTTGGTGGTGAAAATAAACAATAATGAGTTTAAGCCCCCTCATACAACAACTGATTCAATCCCTACGCTGTTTACCCGGCGTAGGGGCAAAATCAGCACAACGTATGGCTTTTTATTTGTTAGAACGTGATCAAAACGGCGCCCGTATTCTCAGTCAAACTTTATTAACCGCCATTGACCAAGTGGGTTATTGCCAATCTTGTCGCATGTTAAGCGAACACGCTGTATGCGCAATTTGCAGTAATCAAAAACGTGATGACAGCCAGCTGTGTATTGTTGAATCGCCCGCTGATGTTTTAGCCTTAGAACAATCAGGACAATACCGTGGATATTATTTTGTGTTAAAAGGGCATTTATCACCGCTAGATGGCATTGGTCCAGAAGATATAGGCCTTGATTTATTATTAAAGCGCCTCCAAATTACCCCTGTTAAAGAAGTCATTTTAGCGACCAATACCACAGTTGAAGGCGGTGCAACTGCGCATTATATTGCGCAACTGATTAAACCTTGTGGCATTACGGTCAGCCGCATTGCCCATGGCGTACCTATGGGCGGTGAATTGGAATATGTCGATGGACATACTTTAGTACAAGCCTTAAATGGCCGCACAATTATTGCTTAGGAGTCATGATGGTAGTCGCAGAAAAACAAACTTTGAATTTTCAAGCTGAAGTCAAACAAGTATTGCAATTAATGATTCATTCATTATACAGTAATAAAGAAATATTTTTACGTGAGCTGATTTCCAACGCATCTGATGCGCTGGATAAATTACGTTTTGGGGCGCTAGCAGATGCCGCTCTTGCGCAAAAAAACCAAGATCTAAAAATCACAGTTGATTTTGATAAAGACAATAAAACCATTACGGTATCAGATAATGGCATTGGTATGACACGTGATGAGGTGATGGCCAATTTAGGTACTATCGCAAAATCTGGCACCCGCGAATTTTTAAAAAACTTAAGCGGCGATCAAGCCAAAGATGCTAAACTCATTGGCCAATTTGGTGTGGGTTTTTATTCTACATTTATTGTTGCCGATAAAGTTTCAGTATTAACCAAACATGCAGGCAGTGATGAAGCCATATTGTGGGAGTCTGACGGTCAAGGTGAATATACCTTAGAAGATGCCGAAAAGCCAGAGCACGGCACCCAAGTGACTTTACACTTAAAAGCAGACGAAGATGAATTTTTAAGTGAATACCGTTTGCAAAATATTATTAGTAAATATTCCGATCATATTTCATTTCCTGTATTAATGTTAAAAGACGGAAAATATGAGAGCGTTAACAAAGCAACTGCGCTGTGGACTTGCAATAAATCAGAAATCACAGATGAAGATTATCAAGGCTTTTATAAACACATTGCTCATGATTATACCGATGCGTTAGCTTATACACATAACCGTGTTGAAGGTAATACTGCCTATATTAATTTACTTTATATTCCAAGCCAAGCGCCATTTGATTTATGGAATCAAAATTACCGCAGAGGCATAAAGCTTTACGTACAGCGCGTGTTTATTATGGATGAAGCCGAAAACTTTATGCCACATTACTTACGATTTGTGCGTGGCGTGATTGATTCTAGCGACTTACCCCTAAACGTTTCTCGTGAAATTTTACAAAGTAATAAAACAGTCGATACTATTAGAAAAGGATCCGTTAAAAAACTGCTTAATCTATTAGAAGATTTGGCAAAAAACCATCCAGAAAAATACCAACAATTCTGGAATGCATTTGGCGAAGTGTTTAAAGAAGGCACGGGTGAAGATGCTGCGAATAAAGATCAAATCGCGCAACTACTGCGCTTTACTACGACTGATGATGTGAACGCAGGACAAACTGTATCATTAAATGATTATGTCAATCGTATGCCTGCCGAACAAAAACATATTTATTATGTCACGGCAGAAACCTTAGCTGCTGCTAAATCAAGTCCGCACTTAGAAATTTTCCGCAAGAAAAATATTGAAGTATTGTTGTTGCATCATCGCGTCGATGAATGGATGGTGTCGCACTTAACTGAGTTTCAAGGCAAGAGTTTACAGTCTATTACTAAGGGCGAGCTCGATTTAGGCGATTTAGAAAACAGCGATGCGAAAAAAGTACAAGAGGAAGTCGATAAATCATTTACTGATTTAGTAGAGAAATTCAAAACAGTATTAGGCGAAGCCGTAAAAGAAGTAAGAACCACACATCGTCTAACTGAATCCCCAGCCTGCGTTGTCAGTGATGACAATGATATGAGTAAACAAATGCAGAAGATTTTAGCTGCAGCTGGACAAGCTGTACCTTTATCTAAACCCATTTTAGAGCTCAATCCCTATCATCCATTGCTTGAAAAGTTGCATCAAAATTTAAATCAGCCACAATTGACAGATTGGGCACATTTACTGCTGGACCAAGCGATTTTAGCCGAAGGCGGTCAATTAGATGACCCAGCAGCATTTGTAAAACGGATGAATCAATTATTGGTAGGATGACATGGATAAAATATGGTTGCAGAGCTACCCCAAATATATCCCTGCAACCATAGATATTCCAGATGACATTAATCTTGTCGATTTATTTACGCAAGCTTGTGAGCAATATAAGGACGCTAACGCGTATAGTTCGTTTAGTGCAACGATATCTTATCAGCAACTTTATCAACGCAGCGAAATCATTGCTGCCTATTTTCAGCAAAAATTAAATTTAACACAAGGCGATCGCATCGCGATCATGATCCCAAATCTTTTGCAATTTCCTTTAGTATTTTTTGCCGCATTACGTGCGGGTTTAGTGGTAGTGCCTGTGAATCCCATGTATACACCTCGTGAGTTATTATTGCAGTTAAAAGATGCGCAAGTGTCCGCAATTGTAGTATTAGAGCAAATGGCTTTTAAATTAGCATCTGTGATTAAAGAAGCACCTATTCAACATATTATTATCACGCAGTTTCAGGATTTTTTAACAGGTGCAGAAAAAGTATTTTTTAAATTTTATTTTCGCTGGATAAAGAAAACACCAGCTTATGATTTAAATCCTGTGATTTATTTAACAGATATCTTGGCAGAAAATTTGACGCTCAAACCAGTCACAGTAAAATCTCAGGATTTAGCATTACTTCAATATACAGGCGGCACTACAGGTTTACCGCGTGGCGTGATGCTCACTCACTATAATATTGCAGCAAATGTGATGCAAACCAAAGCCTGGGTTAAAGACTATCTGAGTACCGCCAAAGAAAAATACGTACTTGCGCCGCTGCCTATGTATCATATCTTTTCGCTAATGGCGAATAATATTTTATTGTTACATCTTGGCTTTGAGAATATTTTAATTGTGGACCCACGGCGTATTAATACCTTAATTAATATATTACGCAAAAGACCATTGGTACTCATGACTGGTGTCAATACTTTATATTATGCCTTATTACAACATCCAAAATTTAAAAATCTTAATTTCAGTGAGCAAAAAGTCTCACTTGCTGGCGGTATGGCTTTGCAAGAAGCAACTGCAGTTGCCTGGCAAAAAATCACAGGCAAAACCTTAATTGAAGCCTATGGTTTAAGCGAAAGCTCACCTGCTGCGATTATTAATCCATTAGATATCACAGAATATAATGGCGCTATGGGTTTGCCTATCCCTAATACAGATATTAAAATTTGTGATGATAAAGGCATTGAGGTTGCTTTGAATGAGGTAGGCGAATTATGGCTAAAAGGGCCACAAGTCACACAAGGTTATTGGAACAATAAAGAAGAGACACAACATAATATCGAAAATGGCTGGTTAAAAACTGGCGATTTAGTAAAAATAGATGCTAAAGGCTATGTTCATTTTGTGGATCGTAAAAAAAATATGTTAGTGATTTCAGGTTTTAATGTATATCCAACTGAAATCGAAGATGTGATTTGTACACATCCAATGGTTGCCAATGCGGCAGTGATTGGTTTACCGGACCCAGTGCATGGCCAAAAAATTAAATGTTTTGTGATTAAAAAAGATCCGCAGCTAACCGAGCAAATGCTACGAGATTATTTACGTGAGCAATTAACCGGTTATAAACGACCAGAGATTATTGAATTTTGTGATGCGCTGCCCTTAAATGCGGTTGGTAAAGTATTACACAGAAAGTTAAGGTAAGTTATGAAAGTCAAACACAGTCAATTATCCATCACGCGTAAATTATTAAACCGCGTGTTTATTGTTTATATTATTTTAACAGTGATCATGACATCGCATGAGATGTATACGGAATATCTACAAGAGCGCAGTGAATTAACTGATAATTTTACCACCCTAGAAAAATTCATAGGTCCTGCTTTGAGTGATGCG
>JBEKTV010000049.1:0-7256 GCA_049515675.1 Gammaproteobacteria bacterium
ATAATTCGAATCCAGTTGCTGGATCTTCATCACCTATGGCAAGAGCAAGCTGGTAGCAGTGTTTTTTCTCATCATTGTTTAAAACAGTTTCACTACCCTTAGGGATTGGAGCTAAGTTTAAAGCTGGAATAAGCCCATTGATATTTTCATCTTTAAGCGCTTGTTGCGTTATGGTTTTTAATAGGAACTTATAAGGCACATATTGAGTGTCATCTATCGCTTCCAAACTAGCTAAAATCATTTTTTGATTTTCAGTTTTTTGGGGGGCAGCAGCCATTATCTCTACTGCACTTTGCAGTGCTCGTTCAGCTCGTTTTTGATTTTGCTTCTCCTTATACAGATCATATTTTTCAATTGACAAGTCTATATAAGCTTTTTCTACGTCTTTAGAATATTTATCATATTCATCCATATAAGACAGACGATCTTTCGCATCTGCTCGGCTTTCGGCATTAAGGAAGGGATTATATGCAGTGGTAAATGTTGTCCAATAGTCCAGAAAATTTACAAAAAGTCCCCAAAATGAAGCCGTGTTATTATGGCGATCAATCATTACGTTGAGTTTGTTAACGGTTTCTTCATTTAGCTGCTCAGAATCGCTGAGACTATCATCTTCGTCGATTCTAAGACTATCATGTGCGTCGATTCTATCTACTGATAGAGCAGTATACCTTGTGGTGGTCTTTTCTGTTCCAACGTGACCAAAGAAACGTCGTGAAGTGCTTAATATATCAGTTGGGTTTATTATATCCCTTTTCGCAGCTTTAGAATTTTGCACAAAGGCTTTATTTTTCGCTTCAACAATTTCTTGTTCATTTAAAACATTAGTTGCTAAGCGGCGGATGGTTGCTGAGGGAGCAAAATTGGCAAGATAAGCTAGCTTGCTTTTATCTGTTAAATAAGCTGGATTTTTTTGTGTATCAGTTGGCACGAATGGTTGAAGTAGTTGCACATTGTTATCAACTTTACGTTTTACCGCAACATATTTTGGCATGGTCTTTAATCTCTTTTCGTTGTAGGGAGTAAACTACTCTCTTACTATTAGTTATATTCTAGATTCCTTAAGCGAATATTAAAGGTTTGAAAATACTGTGTTTCTACCTATTTTCTTATTATAAAGAAATCAAACTAATTAATCAAGTCAAATATACGTCACTTTAGATCTAAAGATAACACAAGACTTACCACCGAGCAAGCCCAGGTCGTGATTATAACCGCCTGTTATTTAAAAAATTTCTGCAACAAACTGCCATCTGGGGTTTAAGGTCACATATTGGGTTTTGGTTTGACTTTTTAGGTGTTGGGATCTTGGCATAATACCACTGCGGAATTGACGGAGGTTATGGTCATAGGTCAGGTTGTATTATTTTTGAACAGAAAATTGGGTAGCGGATAAAAGGGTTGGGATATTGTGGTAAATTTTGACACTTTGATGTAAAAATGGTATGTTTATATAAAATGACATTATTATGGAGAAAGCCATGAAAGAAGTTCATGCCACTATTGATAAAGCAGGTCGTGTTGTTATTCCTGTGAGCTATCGGACTGCGCTTGCAGTGCGGCCGGGTACAGAGCTTATTATGCAATTGCAAGAAGGTGAGATTCGCCTGTTTACGATAGATCATGCGATTGCGCGTGCACAGAAGATTGTTAAAAAATACAATAAAAATCATAGTGTTTTATCTGAAGATTTAATTCACATGCGCAGGCAAGAAGCAGATAATGAGTAAAAAAGTGAGTGTTATTTTGGATGCGAGTGCTTTATTGGCACTTATCAATCAGGAACAAGGCGCACAAGTTGTGAAGGAATACTTCCCTGATGTTGCAATGTCTGCAGTCAATGTTGCAGAAGTAGCAACAGTTCTTGGTCATATGGGGATTCCATCTGATGAAGTCATTTTAATCCTCAATGATTTAGTGCAAACTGTGATCCCATTTGAAAGAAAACATATTTATCAAACAGCATTTTTACGAGAAAAAACTAAACACTTAGGTTTATCTTTCGCAGATAGAGCATGTTTGACTTTAGGTTTATTGAATAAACAAACGATACTCACAGCTGATAAAGCTTGGGGTAAATTACAATTAGATGTTGATATCAAGTTGATTCGCTAGAGATTAAAAATATGACACAATCTATTCGCATCATCATAGCCCAACTCAATTTCCTAGTCGGAGATGTGATGGGCAATGCCCAAAAAATGATTGTGAATATTCATAAAGCCCGTGATGAATTAAAAGGCGATGTGATTGTTTTTCCTGAATTGGCGCTCACGGGTTACACACCAGAAGATTTATTATTACGCCCTGGTATGGATGCGCGTATAAAACAAGCTTTAGATTTGCTCGCAAAAGAAAGTATAGGCATAGATGTGATAGTGGGGCATCCCCACCATACCGAATTGGGGCGCTTTAATGCGGCGAGTTTATTGCGCGGTGGGAAAATAATTAGCACTTATCATAAACGCTATTTGCCAAATGTAGAAGTGTTTGATGAAAAACGTTATTTTATTCCTGGCCATGAATTAAAAATTATTCATATCAAAAATATTCCGATTGCTTTAATGATTTGTGAAGATATTTGGCAGCCGCAAATGGCTTTGCAAGCAAAAATGGCGGGCGCGCAATTAATGATAGTACCCAATGCTTCGCCATTTCATATTGAAAAAGTGCAGCAGCGCCGTGATATTGTCTGCGAGCAAGCACAAACAAGTGGTGTGCCGATTGTGTATGTGAATTTAATTGGCGGGCAAGATGAATTAGTATTTGATGGCGGATCGTTTGTTGTAAATGGCAAGGGCGAGATTACCTTGCAAGCGCCATTTTTTAAAGAAAGTCTAATCGCTGCAGAATTTACGATTGAAAATAATCATGTTTCACCGGTACAAACTATTGTGCCTGAATTACCTAGTATTGAATCTCGTATATATGATGCGCTAGTGTTAGGTTTACGTGATTATATTGAAAAAAATCATTTTAAATCAGCCGTGATTGGTATGTCTGGCGGAATTGATTCGGCATTAACTGCAGCGATTGCGGTGGATGCGATTGGTGCCGACCGTGTTTTTGGGGTGTTAATGCCATCTCGGTATACGCGCGATATTAGCAATATTGATGCGAGAGCCCAATGTGAATTATTAAATATTCAGTATCAGGAAATTTCCATAGAGCCTGTGTTTAATGCCTTTTTAAATCTATTGGCAGAACCATTTAAAGGTAAACCTGTTGATACCACTGAAGAAAACTTACAAGCGCGTTGTCGTGGGATAATTTTAATGGCCTTATCAAATAAATTTGGTCATATTGTTTTGTCAACCGGTAATAAAAGTGAACTGGCGGTGGGGTATTCTACTTTATATGGTGATTTGGTCGGTGGGTTTTGTGTATTAAAAGATATATGGAAAACTTTTGTTTATCGCCTTGCACATTATCGCAATGAAATCAGTAATGTGATTCCTGAGCGGGTCTTTACGCGTGCACCTTCTGCGGAATTATCAGAAGACCAATTAGACCAAGATACTTTACCAGATTATGCGATATTAGATCAGATTTTGACTTTTTATATTGAGCAAGATGAAGATAAGGATGCGATTATAGCGCGCGGATTTGATCCTAAAGTGGTAGCGCGCGTGATTCAAATGGTCAATCGTAACGAATATAAACGCCGGCAAGCGCCCATTGGCATCTGTATTACCACCAGGGCTTTTGGTCGCGATAGGCGATATCCGATTACTTCGGGGTATGAAAATCAGCCTTAAGTCTATCTCTTAGGGCGCCGATAAATTGTGTATGATGAATAATACACAACTTAAAACCGCCCGTGAAATCGTAATTAACGCGACTTTAGTGACTCAAGGTCCAGAAGCCATCTTTTATGAATTTATTTTGGACGATGAATTGGAAGTCAGTGAATGTGGTTACTTAGAATCACTATCACAAGGTCGAGTTAAGCCAATTCTTGAGCCTATTAAATCTTTGCATGGGTCTTTGTTTGAGCTTAACCACGTGCGGGTTAATCCTAATTTAGATAATACTTATATATTGGCGCAATTGTCACAAGCATTGCAAGATGCGGGGGTGCGCATAAAGCATGCCAAACCTGCTGATTTTATGAGTGTGTGTTTTAAGCCGCTGGGCGAATTGAGTGATGTCGTGCGATTTTATATTGCCCAGGATTCGCATTTGGTATTTTTATGCCCGTCTGTGACTTTGCAACGTGTGAAATAAATCTAGCGTTTATTGGTATAGGTGAAACTACTTTTATACGTAGGTGTTTCTTTTGCTGTGGGACCTAATGGATATTGAATTTTCACTTTATCACGTAACAATTGTTGGCGTTGTTTGACGAAAAATTCAAAATCGGTTTTATCTTTTAAATCATGTTGTTCATTCACTTGCATACTATTATATTTAGTTTGCTGTTTTTGACTGGTCATTACATTTCTTGCTGAATAGGCATGATAATGGGCTGAGCCAAATAATGCGCCCACCATTAAGCCTTGATTGTTTAAAGCATGTACGGTGTGTTCTACATTTTGTTGATGTTGAATTGCTTCCGGTGAATGATCAACAGGTGCGGCAGTTGGTTTTGCATTTTCGTGCAAAGTTTTATGAAATACTTCAGATTTTGGTGTGGCAACCGGCGCAACTGCAGTGGTTGCACGCATAGCATTGGATTTTGACAAATAAGATTGCAGGGCTTTATCACTAGGTGATAATACCGTTAAGCCTAACATTAAACCATTTTTGTAAAAATTAAACCAATTTTTAAAGCGTGGCGGTGCTTCAGCTAGCATATAGGTTAAGCCTAGCGGCGTTAATAAATATTGTTGCTCGTTAATTAATAACAGTGCGCCTTCTTGATGTTTTTGTTCATCAAACCATTCAAAAAATTCGAGTGCTAATGGATTGCCAAGATCTTTTTCGCCATGTAGCGGCGGTAATAATCTTAATAATTCTTGCTCGCTTAGTTTTGTCAGGCGTAATAAGTCTTGTAGTGATTCTGCGCGGTATAAATTTTCTAATAATTCTTCTTGTTGTGCGAGTTCATACAGAATTTTTTCACTTAAGGCCACAAATGTATGACTAACACCACCTGAACTTTCGCCTTCAACTACACCTAACCAAGCTTTAAACGCTTCAGGATTTTTTGCAATCCAGGCAAAACCCTCAGCAGGCATGAGTTGTCGTGCCAGCAATTGGTTAATACTTGGCAGCGGTGGAATACCTTTATCAGTAATTTCGCGTAATTTATAATAATTGCCTTGCTCATTCATGCTGCCTTCAAAAGGCTGCCAATCTTTAAGATGTGTGCCTTGCTCGCTGCATAAACTGACTTGATAATGGGTAAAAATCAAACCAATTCTGCGTAATAATGCGCTACTAAAGGTCACATAATGCCACAAGGCTTCATTGTCAGTGACAACGGGTCTAAGTGATTCGCCTACTAATAAAAACTGCTCACGCATTTTGAGAGTGGTTTTAGCAAGACGTAATTGATGATCTAGCCAAGTGACCATGGGGTGCTCAAATGACTCAAGTTGTTGGACAAATTCAGCAAAGTTATTAATCAAAGGTTGATAATAGGTTTGATAAATAATGCTAGAAGATGCGCTGACGTCTTGAATTTCTTGGATAAGCTCGAGTCGCTCGGCTGAATCTAATAATTGATTCGCAGTAAGTACGGCGCGAATGCGCTGATCGCGTTTAGGCGCAGCGGCTTCTTTTGCTTGCGGTATGATGCGTGTATATTGCATGGTTTAATTATATTAGAAAATGATCTTAATAATATTATAAGGTAAACCAGGGTCATAAAGCAATATATATGTTATATAGCTGAGTCAAATTTAAAGGGGAGGATAGGGAGCTCATCGTCATATTCAATTTCTTCAGATCTGACTTTTTCTGCTCTTTCAGGGTCATTGAGTTCAAGTACCGCGTAGCTTTTCTCGGCTAGGTCGTCTAAACCTAAGCCTTCATAAGCTTTGGCCATAATGGCTAAGGCATCAATACGTTGGGGTGTTTCCGGATAATCTTTTAGGACAACTTGTGCGCGCAGTGCTGCGGCGAGAAAGGCTTTACGGCCCATATAATAGTTGGCCACATTGATTTCATATTGTGCTAAATGATTACGTAGGGCAATTAAACGTTGTCTTGCATCGGGCGCATAACGACTATTGGGGAAGCGATTTAGCATTTCCATATAATAGGTATAAGCGGCTTGCCAATTAGATGGGTCGCGTAGGGTTAAATCCAGCGGTAAAACCCGGGAACTGGTACTAATACTTTCGCTAGTTTTAATCATGCCACGCATATAATAGGCATAATCCACATGGGGATGACGCGGATGTAAACGAATAAAGCGATCAGCGGCAGTTAAGGCTGCGGGTAATTGATCTGCGCGGAAATTTGCGTAAATTAAAGACAGTTGTGCTTGTTCAGTATAATCACCAAATGGATATTGGTTTTCTAGACTTTTATAACCTTCTATGGCTTTTTCATATCTACCTTCCATCAGGTTTCGTTCGGCTTGTACATAAATTGCAGGCGCCGACCAATCTTGATAAGGGTCGATTTTTTCGCTAGGCGAACAGCCATATAAAAATGTAAGTAGCGCACAAATTATGGTAAGATAAATTTTCTTCATAAAACGCAGTTTATCATGAAAGATGTTCATCTCCAAGATATCATTCCCGAATCACTTAAGGCTTTGCGCTTAGATCAAGCGTTGGCGAATATGTTTCCTGATTATTCGCGCGCTCGGATTAAACTTTGGATTATTGACAAGCAAGTGCAAGTCGATGGTAAGTTTTTAGCACCGACGGATAAAGTGCGCGGGGGTGAAGAAGTGATTATTCATGCGCATATTCCAGAGGCAGTGGTGTGGGCTTCACAAGATATTGCCTTAGATATTGTTTATGCGGACGATGATTTAATTGTGATCAATAAACCGGCGGGACTTGTTGTGCATCCTGCAGCTGGGCATCAAACCGGAACTTTGGTCAATGCAATATTACATCAATTTCCAGAATGTGCGCATTTGCCGCGTGGCGGAATTGTCCATCGTTTGGATAAAGATACCAGTGGGTTAATGATGGTGGCAAGAAGCTTGCCGGCACATACCGCTTTAGTAAAAGCATTATCCCGTCATCAAATTTCACGCAAATATTTAGCGGTGGTAAAAGGTGAAATGACAGGTGGTGGCACAGTTGATGCGCCTATGGGTAGACATTCTGGAAATCGTTTACGCATGGCGG
>JBEKTV010000050.1:0-7227 GCA_049515675.1 Gammaproteobacteria bacterium
AGTGTGGGTGCTGAAGTAAGTAATGTTTCATGTGTGCCATTTTGTTTTACTAATATGTTGCTTGAAGAACGTAAAAACACAATGAACAATGCTGCTATCCCGGCTAAATGGACTCTTGACTCAAACACTCGTGCATTATTGCAGGATTGGCAAACGGACTTTGCATCGCAGACTAATACCGGAACTATTAATTTACAGCAATTGGCTACGGATACTGTGAGTCACCCTGTAAGTGATGTTGTTGCGATAAAAGCAATGGTTGCAAATGTTTATAGGGCTAAATATAACCAGACTATTGAAGAAGGTATTAAACAAAATGAGGGGGCACGTTTGCTAGGTTTATCAATGGAGTAAGTATTTTAAAAGTACCGAGCATAGTATCGTAAATTCGTAAGGGCGAAAATCTTTCGCCCTTACGGAAATTTTTTCCTCATAACTTGACGTAAATAATGTTGTAGCGACACAACATGTTGCGCCCCGTGGTTGGTATCTTCACATTAGACAGTTTCAACAGCACGCTCTTCAGGCAGAATAATGTTCAGCTCTAACACTGAAAATTCATTATCACGCTCAAGCGCAACTTTGACTTGTTCTTTATCAATTTTCACATATTTACTGATGACATCAAGTAATTCTTTTTGTAGCATCGGTAAATAATCAGGATGTTTACCACCACGTTGGTGGGCAACGATAATCTGCAAACGTTCTTTGGCAACGCATGCATTTGCGCGTCGCCCGGTGGGGCGAAAAAAATCTAATAGGCTCATGCTTCAGCTCCAAATAAACGTTCAAGAATGTTTCTGCTTTGAATGAAACGATGTGGGGTTTTTTCGCCTAAGAAACGTGAAACTGTATCTACATAAGCTTTTCCAGCATCGCTGTTTTGGTCTAATATCACTGGCGTTCCTTCATTAGAAGCACGTAATACGGCTTTAGATTCAGGAATAACACCGAGTAATGGGATAGAGAGAATTTCCTCTACGTCTTTAACACTTAGCATTTCACCACGTTTAACGCGCTCAGGTGAATAACGGGTTAATAATAAATATTCTTTCACCGGATCTAAGCCTAATTCTGCGCGACGTGAGCGAGATGATAAAATACCTAAAATACGGTCAGAGTCACGTACGGAAGACACTTCAGGGTTAGTGACTACAATCGCATGGTCTGCATAATACATGGCCATTAAAGCGCCACTTTCAATACCGGCAGGCGAGTCACAAATAATATATTCAAAACGCTCTTTTAATTCGTCAATGACAGCACCTACACCATCACGATGCAGCGCATCTTTATCACGTGTTTGCGACGCAGGCAGAATATATAAATCTTCAACCCGTTTGTCTTTAATCAAAGTTTGATTCAATGTGGATTCTTTGTTGATCACATTGATAAAATCATACACGACACGGCGTTCACAACCCATGATTAAATCAAGGTTACGCAGACCAACGTCAAAATCGATCACAACGGTTTTATGTTTACGTAGCGCTAAACCAGTTGCAATTGCGGCGCTAGATGTGGTTTTGCCGACGCCGCCTTTCCCAGACGTGACAACAATGACTTGAGGGTGTTTGTTCACAATAAGTTCCTTCTTCCTTTTATATATGCGATAAGTATTGTCTATAACTCCACAATTCTCAAGTGATTATCCACTAAAGAAACTTGCGCAGCCTTTTCCCATGAACTGGTTTCTTTCAACTGTTCACTAATTCGGTATTGTCCCGCTACAGAAACTAACTCGGCTTCTAGGCTTTGACAAAAAATATAAGTATTTGCATCCCCCATTACACCGGCGAGTGCACGCCCGCGTAGTGGTCCGTATACATGAATATTACCATCCGCTAAAATTTCAGCACCATGACTGACAGTTGATAAGACAATTAAATCACCACCTTGTGCATAAATTTGCTGACCTGAACGCACGGGCTGAGTAATAATTCTGGTTGCTGAAGGCGGCGGGGTAGTTATTTGGGCTTTTTCTTGCTTTTTGGATTCTTTATTTTGCGCAGCTTCAATGACTTTAGTATCAGATAAACAGGCAAGCCCATTTGCTTTGGCTTGTTCTTGTATTTTGGTATTTGCACCGCGTACGCCAATAGGCAGCAATTTATGTTCGCGTAAACAAGTGACGATGTCCATCAAATTTAAGCTTTCTTGCTCGCTAGTAATTTTTTGTAGATCAAGTACTAATGGAATATGCTCAAAAAACTTAGGCGCTTGGGCGATTTTATCGAGTAATACGGATTGAATATGCTCAAAATCCAAAGATAACAATTGCAGCGTAGTTAAAGTATACGCATTGCCTTTAAATACTAAAGGTTGAGTTTTATGAGCGGTGCTGTTCATAGTAACGTTCCAAATAAATTAATAATACTGCGATTAAAAATAATAAGCTAGATAATATTAACACAAAATAATGCGTTAAAAAATATAAAGGTGTTTTTCCAGTGGTAATAAATACTTCACCTATTAAAACCGTAGTCACAAACTGCTGTGCGCGGTCAATAACGTGACCTTTATGATCCACTATAGCCGTAATGCCATTATTAGTGCTGCGTACAAGATAGCGGCCTAATTCTTGTGCGCGCATTCTTGCCATTTGAAAATGTTGATGCGGACCAAACGATTTGCCAAACCAAGCATCATTACTGATCGTTAACAAAATATTAGCATCTTGCGCGCTGGTTAATGTTAACTGCGGGTAAACAATTTCATAACAAATAAGAGAAGCAAATGTTAACTCGCCTGCATGTAATAAACTTTGTTGCATAGGGCCTGCATTCATATGCGACATAGGTAAATCAAAAAAACTGATCATGCCGCGTAAATGCTGTTCAAAAGGTACATATTCGCCAAAAGGTACTAAATGACGTTTTAAATACAGTCCGTCAGCATTATCGCCAATCGCAACAATACCATTAAAATATTGACCATTTTCACTGATAACCGGTAAGCCAATAATGGCATTTTTGTGTTCATTTTTTAATTGATGCGCCATATTATTTAAAAAGGGCTCAGCATTTGGCCAACTAATGGGGAAGGAAGCTTCAGGCCAAATAATGGTTTGCGCACCTTGTGCATGGTGACTGAGTGTTTGATAACGATTGATGATAAATTGCTGCGTGCTTTTATTCCATTTCAGATTTTGGTTAATATTGCCTTGTAATAACGCAACTGTAACGGGGCTGCCTGCGGTTTGCGTCCAATTGATTTGGCTTAAGCCAAAACCACCTAACCAAATGGTGAGCAACAAAATGCCACTGAAAACATAATAACGTTTTGCAAATAATCCATAACTTAAAAATAACACGCCTGATGCTGCGCACAGCCAAGATACACCAAACACGCCCACAATCGGCGCATATCCTGCTAAAAATGTGTCGGTTTGGCTATAACCTAAATACAACCATGGAAAGCCCGTGAACATATACCAACTGCGCACCCATTCAAACAAAACCCACAAGCTTGGAAACGCAAGTAGCATCGTATAATAATTTGGTTTTTTGAAAAAATAGCGAAAAACCAAACCTTGTAACCCAAATAATGTGGCCAGTATAAATACAAATAAAATGGTAATTAAAATCGCAATAGGGGTGGGCGTATCGCTAAATTGATGAATGCTGACAAAAATCCATGAGGTACCGACACCAAACAAACCCACTCCAAAACAAAAACCGCTTATAAAGCCAAATTTTTTATCGCCGTGATACCAAAGACGCGCTAAAACCGCAGGACAAATAATGGCAAGAAAATATAAATTAAAAGGCGCAAAGGCCAACGGCAATAATCCGCCTGCAATCAATGCAGCAGTTAATTTGTAAAAGTGACGTCTCATTCAAGACCCCATTGGTAAATTGTATTTTTAGCAACCCCAGTTATTTTAGCCGTTAATGCCGCAGCCTGCTTATGGGGTAGCTCTTTGGTTAAAGTAGCAAAAATATTTTTTGCTTGCGCAATGGCATCATCATCAAGTTCAGTTGCGCCTGCTACTAATATCACAAATTCACCTTTTTGTTGATGAGGGTCAGCAAGTAATTGACTGATTAATTCAGATAAAGTTCCTGATAAAAAAGTTTCATGCAGTTTAGTCAGCTCACGCGCCAGCACGACTTGTTTGTGCTTGCCAAAAACAGTGAGCATATCTTGCAAACATTCTAAAATACGATGCGGCGCTTCATAAAAAATCTGCGTACGTGTTTGCGTTTTAAGTGATTCTAAATGTTTAATGCGCGCAGTGGATTTAATGGGTAAAAAACCATCAAAAATAAATTGCGCCGCAGGCAGACCCGATGCCGATAAAGCGGTAATTAACGCACAAGGACCTGGAATAGGCACAATACGAACCCCAGCTTTTTGAGCTTGTTGGACAATGGATAACCCCGGGTCATGAATCAGTGGTGTGCCGGCGTCACTGATTAAAGCAATCGTTTCACCGTTGATGAGTTTTTTGAGTAAAAATTCACTACAGTCATTTTCATTATGACTATGATAAGCTTTAAGTGGTGTTTGAATGCCATAATAATTGAGCAATGTTGCGCTATGACGGGTATCTTCACAAGCAATTAGATTAACGCTGCGTAAAATATCCAGCGCATGAGCACTGATATCTTGCAAACACCCAATAGGTGATGCCACAATGTATAATATTCCTTGCATAACTAAAGTGACCTAATCCTTATGAAAATACTATTGTACGCAACTTTTCTCTTAATGACCATGAGTGCGGTCTCTTATGCAGATATCGCGGAAGATGATGTCTCTATAGTAGTAGATCCGAATTCTTCCAAAGTTTTTGCCTGGTTTTGGCAAAAAAATGAAGCTAAGGAAGAAGCAACATCTGAAGCCCCTAAGGCAAAAGCAAGCTCTGAAGCTAAAAAAAAGCCGCCTGAAGATTTGACCGCGCCAGTTGCACGCTCAATTGAAAATCCGCAAATTGCTTTGTTATTACCCATTACCGGTCAATATGAAATTGCTGCATATGCAGTGATGGAAGGGTTTATCAGCGCTTATTATGTTGATGCTGGGAATAATGCCAATACTGATATTCGTATTTATGACACGGTAGAAGATAAAGAAGTGGTTAAAGCATATAGACGCGCGGTAGAAGAGGGCGCAAACATTGTTGTTGGTCCACTGACCAAACCCGGCAACGAAACCTTAATCGATAGCAAAGTCATTGATAATAAAATGATAGTGATTTCGCTCAATACCTTGGAAGGGCGCAACAGTTTGCCACGTTATTTATATCCATTCTCTTTAGGTCCAGAAGATGAGGCGTTTCGCCTCGCAGAACAAGCTTGGCATAATGGTCATAAAGTAGGCGGCGCTTTAGTTGAAAAAACCGCATTTGGTCGGCGTGCAGCGGCATCTTTTAAAAAACGCTTTGAGCAATTAGGTGGCCAGATTGAGAAAACAGTTTATTTTGATAAAAACCAAGCGCTAGAAGATCCAGTCCAATACTTGCTGAATACAGAATATGAAAATGTTAATGCGCCGCATTATGATTTTCTGTTTTTAATGGCATCCCCAGGTCAAGGTCGACAAGTGCCGCCATTGTTGCAATTTTACAATCAACATTTGCCTATATATGCGATGGCCAATATTTATACAGGAACCCCCAATCCTGGCCGTGATAATGATTTAAATGGCGTGGTTTTTTGTGACAGTCCTTGGGTAGTCCATGCCCATGATCGCCATGCCACTTTAAATGCCATGGCCGTACAATTATTAACTGACCCCGCCGCGCAAGAGCGTTTATTTGCCTTTGGGATTGATGCTTATAAAGTGGCGAAAAATATTCGACCTTTAAGCGCAAATACTAGCTTTTCCCTACCTGGTGTCACCGGAAAATTGTCTATGGATGCAAGTGGTTTTATTGTCCGTGAACCCGAATGTGTGCGTTTTAGTACAGGCGTACCGAGAGGACTATGACCCAAACTGCAAGACAAATGATTGGCGAAAATTCAGAGAACCTTGCTTGTGAATACTTACAACACCAAGGTTTAACCCTAATTGAGCGCAATTATGCCTGTAAGCTTGGAGAAATCGATTTAATTATGATGGATAAACAAACCCTAGTGTTTGTAGAAGTACGCTCAAGAACTAAAGCCGATGCTTATGACCCCATTGAAAGCATTACTTACTCAAAACAGCGCAGGTTATTGCAAACCGGCGAAATTTATTTACAAAATAAAGGCTGGCTTGATGTCTACCCTTGTCGTTTTGATGTAATTGGCATAACATACCTAACAGGGCAACCTGAGATTCTTTGGATTAAACACGCTATTTCCGGGTGAGGTGTTATGGATATTATGGCAAGGCTCCTGCAATTATTTAGCGCGAGCATAGAAGCAAAAATTACCGCTGCAGATATTTTGCCTACGCATATTGCAAAAGCGGCACAGGTAATGGTGGACGCATTGTTAAGCGGTCACAAAATTCTCAGTTGTGGCAATGGTGGATCGGCTGCCGATGCACAACATTTTTCTGCCGAATTAATTAATCGTTTTGAGCGCGAACGTCCTGGCCTTCCTGCTATTGCACTCACAACAGATACGTCTACACTCACTTCTATAGCGAATGACTATCATTATGATGAGATTTACAGTAAACAAATTCGCGCTTTAGGACAAAATGGTGATGTGTTATTAGCCATTAGTACGAGTGGTCGGTCTAATAATATTGTACAAGCGGTTTTAGCTGCGCATGATGCTGGAATGTTTGTTGTGGCTTTAACCGGAAAAGATGGCGGCCCATTAGCGCAAGTGTTAAATCCTGACACGGATGTAGAAATTCGAGTGCCGCATGAGCAAACTGCGCGAATCCAGGAAATACATTTATGTGTAATTCATTATTTGTGTGATTTAATTGATAATCAAATATTTGGCGAGGTTCAGGGATGATGTCACAAAATAGTTATAAATTAATCGTTTTATTAATCTCTAGTAGTTTATGTTTATCTGGCTGTTTAGGCGCAATTGTGGGCGGTGCTGCTGCAGGCGCAGGGGCTGGGAAAGTCGCTTATGATGAACGCACTACAGGCACAATTATTGAAGATCAAGCGATTGAGCGCAGAATTTGGGATGCGATTGAAGATTATGAACATATTAATCTTGATGCCAAATCACATATTACTATTGTGAGTTACAACGAAAATGTTTTACTGGTCGGACAGGTCGCCTCACAAGCGGCAAAAGATAAAATCGGTGAATTGGCGCAAAATAC
>JBEKTV010000051.1:0-7109 GCA_049515675.1 Gammaproteobacteria bacterium
GCGGGGTTAAATTCTCTTAAATACAATATTATTTTAAGAATTATTTGCTATAATAAAATTTATAGTTATATGACTTTATTAGCAAAATCTTAAGAGATATTTTATGGGACGTAAGAATAAGCAGCACAAAAAAATTGAGGTTCCTACGAGTTCTCAAAAACCAGCTCATTCTTCTGCTGTACTGCAAGTACCCCAAACGCACCCTATTCCATATAACAACACATCTGCGCAAAGAGCAGTCTTTGTGATGCCCGCTACACACGCAGGAAGTCCCAAAAAACTTAAGACAAATAATGGCCATAATGCTAATCTAGCAACACCAGAAAGTCGTCAAAAAAAACCTTTTTTTACAACCGCGTTCAACAGTACAGAACCAGACAGCCAGTTTAAACAAACTGTTTTAAACGCCTTAAAAAAAGAAATCCTTCGTCTTAAAGGAAAACTTGAAGGGTTTTTCAGCTGGTTTACTTGGAATAAAGCACTTGTTCAAGCTAAGGTAGAGAAACTCGAAAAGATAGAAGCCGTTGTTAAAATCTCAAATAATGACGATCAAATTTCTGCAATTGCAAATGAAATTATAGAAAATAAATCATGTGCTACTACTTATCTAACAACAAATTATTATGATGTGCTTAAACAGCATCGTATTTTTAATTACAACGACAAAACTGATACCCAAATTAATCTATCAGAAGCTATCAAAGATATCCGGCCGCAACCCAGATAATCCCCCACAACACCACCCACGCATAAACACCCGCAATAATATCATCCAGCATAATTCCCGCGCCGCCTGGCACATGTTGATCTAAATAGCGAATGGGAAATGGTTTCCAGATATCAAAAATTCTAAATAAAATAAATCCTAAAATAATCCACAGCCACCCTTTGGGCGCTGCAATCATCGTCACTAAGTAACCTGCAATTTCATCAATCACAATCCCAGAATGATCAGGCACGCCTAGATCTTTTTCGGTTTTATCCGACACCCAGGTGCCAAAAATAATAATCCCTAAAGTAATCAGCAAATAAGGAATCAAATTTAAATCTTGCATCACATAATAAAGCGGGATGGCCATTAAGGTCCCAAACGTCCCTGGTGCAAATGGAATAGCCCCAGCACCAAAGCCAAAAGCGATGAAATGAATCGGATTGGTAAATACGCTACGCGGTGCGTGTGGTTTTGACATATCAGCTCCTATATTTTTTACCCTCTGATTATGGCATTTTTTAACGCTATCGTGACCTATCAGCACTTGTTGTTTTTTATCTAAATGACTGATAAACTTTAAATGTTAGAAAACTTATTAATTAGGGGTTATAGGTCATGACACGGTTAGTAGAACAGGTCCAAACCAATCTCCCAGGTTTTGACGAGAACAGGATAATATCCGATACAATAACTGCAGGCGTTGCCCTGAATCAGATAGAAGATCACGTTAATGCTATATCCCAAGCTATTAAGTCTTATTATTGCCCCTTGAAAAAGACCACTCTATCAGCCCCTTTGGGAAGTTTTATAGTTGGTATAGATCGGAATAATTCGCAGATATTGAATGAAATTTCTTCAGCAACCAAACAGTCTATCAAAATACAGGGATTGTTTAATTCGCCCGGCGCAGTTAGTACTGAAGCTAGAATTTTATTTAAGGAAAACCCAGAACTACTAAATACGATACTTGAGCTTGAACGTGAATATCAAAGTATAAGGAATAATAATGATCCTCGCCAAGAAGAAATAGCAGAACAAATAGCAACGTTGATGTGGGACAATATGCTACTTACCTCTACTGCAAAAATAATTGAAGCAGGAGATGGGGCAAGTATTAATGAGGAAGGCGTTAATATTGCAACAGGCGATCAACGTGCAAACATATCTAACTTCGTTATCGAATCTATAAAAGAAAAATATGGATCAAACCCTGTGGTAACCCCAGTAATTGCTTGTTCCGCATTTTTAGCTCAAGCATTACAAGCCAAGAACAACATACCAATCGTAGTAAATTTAGCAATTTCAAATGATAACGAAGACGAATTTTATGAAAGTCTTTCAACACAGTTCGAGATAGTAAAAGACACCTATAGTAGCATAAAAAGACAAATGGGTATGTTTGCTCAAGATGAAGCTTGGACATCATTTAAAGAATCAGTAAATCCGCAACGCAGAAGATCCTCTTCTGCAAGCAGCGAAAGCAGCAGCTCATCTACCTCATCTGAATCAAGCAATCTTCAACCATTTGCTAAAGGTGTTTTAGATTACTTTAGTATATTAGGCCATATCAATCCTGATATTCATAGGCAATTACACCGTGAATATCATTTGCGTATTGCTTATGTTTCAGATACAACTTCCACCAACTTAGCAAATGCGATTCAAAATGAAAAAAATTCTAGCAAGTTTTTAGCAGTTAAATCGCAAGACGTAGAAAAATTACTACCGGGTACGTGGATTGTCATCAAAGAAAATAATCAATGGATGCTTAAAAAAATCAGTCAACAAAATCCAATAGAGTTTTCTAAGGTGATTGAAATACAAGGATCAAAAAAACAAGGTTTGGACAGTCCAGTTGATGCAGGAATTTCAGCAGGATTAAATAATATTTGGACTGAGCTCAATAGGAATGAATATGAAAACGATAAATCCAAAGTTACTCTTGGGTTAGTTGATCCATTGATTCAATGGCAAAATGAGTATGCACAAAAATCTTCCCCAAGTAATGCGGAAAAATTTAATCAAATGATTGTCCTTCAATTGGCACAACTATGTAAGCAGCTTGAATTTATAAATGGAAAAGTGCAACCAAATGAATCCGTGCAATATGAATTGGTCAATTTATATCGCGCTTATCATTCTTACGGTATTGAAAACAAGGATAATGCCATAGATGCTATGTTTTCGTCTTTGGGGAAAGTAGTGAATATAAATTTGTTACAAAATAGTTTGCCTCCAAATATTCAAATGGTTAATGATAAAATTATTGAAAAAATAATCAAACGGGGTAATGATCCCTCTCCCACCGACAGAAATCAAATAGAACATTTTTTAGCGCTAGGAAAGGTTACTACAGAATCTGAATTACAAAATTGGAAGAATGAAAAAAAAGCACAATCGGCTCAATCGCGAGCAGGTTCATTAATGCCGTCATTTGGAAATGTTAAAAAGCATTATGGGGATTGGGTTCAAGGGATTTCTTTGAATGACGTTCAAAACGCACGTAATAATGGTTCCTTATCCACTGCACTAGGGATGGTTGGCGAGCAACAACGTCATACTTTAACAAGTCATGCTGGGGCAACCCAGGCTCACGCTGCCGCAAGAAAAAATAAATTTTAAAAGCAATGCTATAATAACGACACACTGATGGCGTTAAATATTAAAAAACATAGGGATATCATCATGAAAAAATGGAATATTTTGAGCACAATTACCACCGCATTGGCATTGAGTTCAAGTTTTTGTCTTGCCGCTGATGAAATGGAACCATGTGTAGTCGTTGATAAAAATGGCAATAATCTAGTAAAAGCTCACCAAGCAGATTGCGCCGTCAAAGGCGTGCATTCTTGCGCAGGGCAAAATAAAGACGGTGAGCAAGGTGCATTTATTGAAGTGCCTAAAGGTCAATGTGCCAAAATTAATGCTGGGGATTTTTCAGGCGTATCTAATGATATTAAATCTAAAATCAATGGCGCGCAATAAAATAAAAGATGCTAGCACAAACGCAACATTTATTTTATCAAGCCATTTTTGATGACGATATTGATTTAGATTTCATTGCATCTAGTGATGCAAAGCAGCGATTTGCTATTTATCGCAGAAATATTTTTGAGACCTTACGTAATAAATTAGCGCTTACTTTTCCTGGTGTGTGGATTTTGTTAGGTGAGCGCTGCGCAAATAGTGTTGCGCGCGCGTTTATTCAAACACAACAATATTTATCGCATCAGCCGTGTTTACATCTGTGGGGCGCACAGTTTCCTGCATTTTTAGAAAATTTGCCCGAATTAACAACTCTACCTTATCTTAAAGATTATGCGGAATTTGAATGGCGCAAACATCTTGCTTATTATGCTGCTGATGCAGAACCCATTAATCCCCATGTGTTGCAAGCATTATCTGAAGATGATATTGCAGATGTAGAGATTGTATTTTTACCTTCGTTATATTTATTGACCTCACCGTTTTCATTGCAAGATATTCAGGAAATTGTTAATAATCCGCAGGCGCCTAAGATTGATTTAAAAAATCAAATCACTACCGTTGTTATTGCAAAACTAAATCATCATGTTATTTCTATTTTTATTCCTACAGATATAGGATTATTTTTTCAATATTTGTCTAAACAACAAAGCTTGCAAAATGCTTTGCAATATACGCAAAACCAATATCCAGATTTTGATTTGCAAGCAGCCCTGTATATACTCATTAAATATCAATTAATTTGGAAAATAAAATGAATACACTCATACACTATTATCAAGTCATCACGCAGTGGTTTAGCAGTACCGGTCTGTCATTACTCGTATTGATCATGCGGGTTTTTATTGCGAAAATCTTCTGGTTTTCAGGTTTGACTAAACTCGGCAATTGGCAAGGGACAATCGCATTATTTACCCAAGATTATAAAGTACCATTGTTATCGCCTGAATTTGCAGCCTATTTAGCAGCAAGCTTTGAGCTGACTTGTCCAATATTATTATTATTCGGTTTTGCGACGCGTTTTGCCGCACTTGCTTTACTAGGCATGACCGCGGTAATTCAGTATACTTATCCAGGTTATATAGAACACGCCTATTGGGCATTGTTATTAACCACTATTTTATTTTACGGCGCAGGTCGATTGTCATTGGATCATTATTTAAAAAACTTATTCACTCAAATATATGAAAAAAATAACCATTAAACCTGGATTTTCTAAGCCTTTTTGGGCCGGGAATCCTTTGGTTTATCCTAAAGCCATTGAGAATGAGCCTAAGCTTGATCTGGGCGATTGGGTATGTGTCATCGATGCTAAACATGTGCCTATTGCTTATGGATTTTATAATCCGCATTCTTTATATCGTGTGCGATTAATTGCTTTTGCAAATGAAGGTGAGCAATGTGCTGATTTGCGCTTTGCATTTAAAAAGCGTATTCAAGATGCAATTGCCTTACGTCAGACGCTGGGTTTACCAAGTGATGCTACTAATGCTTATCGCTTAATCAATAGTGAAGGCGATCAATTCTCTGGGTTAACAGTTGATGTGCTGGGTGATTATTTAGTGGCACAAGTAACGGCTGCCTATGTCATGCAGCAAAAAGAATTAATTGAAGAATTATTGCTAGCGCAATTACCGAACAAAAAAATCATTTGGCGCTTAAATGAAAAATCATTGCAGCAAGATGGCTGGATTGCTTCGCCGCAAGCTCGCAATGACGGAGAAAATATTACCATCAATGAAAATGGTATCGCGTATCAAATCGATCCATTCTCCGGCCAAAAAACTGGATTTTATTGCGACCAAAGAGAAACACGTTTACTGGTGCGAAGTCTTGCTCACAATAAAAATGTTTTAGATGCCTGTTGTTTTAACGGCGGATTTGCATTAAATGCCGCATTAGGTGGTGCTAAAAGTGTAACCGGTGTTGATACTTCAAATGCGGCGATTAATCTTGCTAAAGACAATGCACGCTTTAATCATTTAAATATTCAGTTTATTGAACAAGAAGCACTGCAAGCATTAACTGAAACTAAGCCTATGGATTTAATTATTTTAGATCCACCCAAATTAGCACCTTCTCACAAACATTTAAATAATGCCAAACGTAAATATTTGCAGCTGAATAAAGCGGCCATCAATGCCCTTGCACCAAATGGTTATTTACTCACTTGTAGTTGCTCGCAAGCTATGAGCTTAGAAGATTTTACGCAAGTGATTTTAGATGCGGCAATGGCTTGCAATAAACATTTACAAATTATTAAAACCGGTTTTGCCGGACCTGATCATCCACAAGCGCTTGCTTTCACGCATGGGCATTATTTGAAATGGCTGTTAGTGCGGGCTTAAATAAACTAGCAATCGCTCGCCCATCTGGCAAACATAAATTCGGTGCAATATCATGTAAGGGTTGTAGGAAAAATATGCGATCAAAAACACCAGGATGAGGCAAAGTTAATTCAAAGTCTTGATAAACTAAATCGTCATATAATAATAAATCTAAATCAATAATCCGCGGTCCCCAATGTTGAATACGCACGCGACCCATTTTATTTTCAATGGCTTGTAGCGCATGCAATAAGGATTTCACATCAAGTGTGGTTTGAATTGCAATTACGGCATTCACAAAATCATCTTGGTCTTGCGGACCCATAGGTGGATTTTGATAAAACGGTGAGGTGTTAATTAAACATGTATCCGAGATTTTTTTAATATGCTCAATCGCCGTGTTAATTTGCAACACTGGATTGTGCAAATTACTCCCCAGCGCTATGTACGCTATTTTTTGTTCCAACTGATTTTTTCCTTTGGGTCTTACGTCGCTTCTTTTTCTTAGGCGCAAGCGGTAATTGCTCTAATAATAATTGTTGTTCTGCGTGTTCAGCTGCTTGAAAATGGGTCCACCATGCGGCTGCATCGATTAATTTAGGGTCGCTCACTGCGCGTAATACTAAAAAATCATAACCTGCACGAAAGCGTTTATGCAAACTGACAAATACACCTTGATGACGCACTAATTGGGTAAAACGCCATTGCAATAACCAAATATCACGAATAATTTCGGTAAAGCGTTTTGGAATCGCCATGGGTAATTCGTTGCTACTTAATACTTTACTGATGGCTCTTTGCGCAGCAAGCGCAGGATTCATGCGCGTAGTTTTTAATATTTCAGTCGCTTCAACAAATTTTGGCCATAAAAATACCGCTAATAAAAATGCTGGATTTACACTTTGGTCATGATCAACACGCTCATCAGTTTTAATTAGGGCTTGTTCAACAAATGCTTGCATATGCGGTGATAATTTTAAAACATCCATCGGCAATAAATATTTTAACAAATCATATTTTTCCAGTAAAAAATACGTACTGCGCGCATGTCCATGAAAAAATAATTTTAAAAATTCATCAAATAA
>JBEKTV010000052.1:0-7106 GCA_049515675.1 Gammaproteobacteria bacterium
AAGGGGGATAGACACTTAACTAGAATGAATTTTCTTCGTTAAAAGGATTAGAAGTCCCGCTTTGTAGCGAAGATTGTTGGAATGCAGGTGCATTTTGCTCGCGCGCTACTTTCTTAACCTTTTTAGTAGCAGTTTTTGCTACTTTAGGGCTTGCCACTTTTTTAGGTTTGCTGGTGTGAGCGGCGGCTTGGTGCGCAGCTGATTTTTCTTTCTTTTTCCAATCGCTATGAAAATTGAATATGGCTCTTTCTAGACTTTTTAATCTATCTTCATGGCATTTAGCAGTTTGTGCATTTTTTTCCACGGCGCGTACTTGTTTTTCAATTTTCTTTAAGCTATTGGCAGAAGCTTTAACCACTTTTTTAACTTTAGCTAAAGCGCTTTTAGCGGCTTTGCTGCCTTTAGCTGCTAATTTTTGCTCAATTGCAGTTTGTTTGGCAACTGCGCCACTGAGTTTTTTCGCAATAGCATTTTCTTGCTTTTGTAAACGTGAGGCAGCAGCAGTTGCTTTTTTAGCTTCACCTTTTGCAGTGGCAATTACTTTTTTAAGTGTTGCGGCAAGTTGTTTTTCTAAAGATTTTAATTGGACTTTAGCTTTGGCAACAGTTTTTTTCACCGCGCGTTTTGCAGTTTTGCGAGCAGTCGCTTTTTTACGTTTAGGCATGGACATTCTCCTCAAATAAAAAAATAAAATGTAGGCACACATCAAAAAAAACAGAAATAGTAAACAGACCTAATTATACATACAAAAACTCAAAATGCGAGGCATTTTGAAATATGAATGTGTTAAACTATTTTTATTTAATGAATTTATTTTTAAAGAGGGGAAAATATTATGACTTTCGTGGTCACTGAAAATTGCATTCGCTGCAAATACACCGATTGTGTTGAAGTTTGTCCGGTTGATTGTTTTCGTGAAGGTCCGAATATGCTCGCAATTGATCCCGATGAATGTATTGATTGCGCATTGTGTGAACCGGAATGTCCAGTCAACGCCATTGTTTCAGAAGATGATTTGCCGCAAGATCAAGCCGAATTTTTGACGCTTAATGCACGCGTGTCAAAAAAATGGCCTGCAATTACTAAAATGAAAACTGCACCTGTTGATGCAAAACAATGGGAAGGTGTGTTAAACAAACGAGAATTTTTTGAAGAATAAAAATTGAATCATGAGAAATGTGCGCAAATTATTGTGAGCTTAAGCTTAAAATCGTGCCGAATAAAAATAATTTCATTTTTTTTATAAAAGAATTAATCAGAACAAAATCACATAAGCTATTGATTTTTATAAAATGCAAGACAGTAATGACCGAATAACAATCACTTAGCATTGAAAACTTTTGTAAATTCACATTGCAAGTTTGCAAATACTTGTTATAGTTACTTTAATACCGATGGAATCAGGTTGAATTAAATACAGGGTTCTCACGCTCAACAAGGATCGTTGGACGTTAATTTCGTTGGACATGGAAGTCCAACGTTTTCTCACAAGGCGGCTTTTATAGTCGCCTTTTTATTTAGATATGAAGTCTTATGATAAATATCGCCCAAGTACAATTTTATTTACAACAACCGCGTATCGCGAAAGGGATATTGACGTTGTTATGGGTTTTACTCGCACTGTCTTTATTGCAATTACTTAAAGTATCCGCCACTTCCCCAAAACCACCGGTTGTGAATGAAGCAACTATTACCCAAACGCATTCAGAAGTATTTGTGGCAAGTCCACTCTTCGGTATTTCGCCGGATTCTGGTGTAATGCAAGCAACCCGACTTAAATTAACCTTAAAAGGGACTTTTGCGGCCACTCAATCTAAAACTGGATCTGCTGTAATTGGTACTGCAAACGGCGAACGCATATATATTGTGGGTGATACTGTAGAAGGTGCTATTATACAAGATGTTCAGCCTGATTATGTAGTGTTAGAATATCAGGGTAACAAAGAAATATTGCGTTTACCCGAAGGTCAACGCTTAGTAAAAACGAAGTAACTTTATAAAGAATGGATTCATGGTAAAACAAGTCACCATTATTGGCTTAATTATTATTTGCTGTTTAATAATGGCGCGTGTATTTGCGCAAGAGCAATTACCGCCAATGCCTCAATCTGCTCCCGCAACCGAAATTGCAACCCCTCCTGTTTCTAGCGCAACCACAATGTTACCGCCATTGCCACAGCAAGCGGATTTGCGGCAATGGAATTTACAAAATGTGGATATTAAAAATGTGGTCGAAGAAGTGGCGCGCGTCACTGGCAAAAATTTTATTATTGACCCGGCGTTGACAGGGAATGTCACAGTTATTTCTAATCAACAAATGACGGCTGATGAATTATACGAATTATTTTTATCTATGTTACAAGTATTAGGTTTTGCAGCAGTTGATAGTGATGGTGCAGTCAAAGTTGTTCCTGATGTTAAAGCAAGACAGCTCGGTACTTTTATTGCAACAGATGGAAATCCAGGTTCACGAGATGCTATTGTTGCGCGTGTGATCAGTGTTGAACATGTGCCTTCTGCACAATTAGTGCCAGTATTACGTAATTTAGTTTCTCCCGAAGGACATTTAGCGGCATACGCCCCTTCCAATAGTTTATTAGTTGTTGACCGCGGTGAAAATGCGCAGCGCATTGCAGAAATTGTTAAAAAATTAGACCGCGCCGAAACAGATGGCATGGATATGATTCAACTAGAACATGCTTCAGCAGATGAAGTTGTGGCTTCATTAGAAGCATTAGTGGCATTGCGTCGTCAAACCGGAGAAGCCCCAGGTGGTGGACAAGTGGCTATTGCTGCTGATGAACGCAGTAATAGTGTTTTATTAAGTGGTGATAAAAGTCGTCGTTTACAATTGCAAGCGATTATTGCGCAATTAGATGTGGATATGCCAGGTGAAGGCAACACCGAAGTTGTGTATTTACGTTTTCAGCGTGCAGAAGATTTAGTGCCAGTACTTGCCAATATTATGGATAGTTATGCTTCCGCACAAAATGAAAGCATTACCCCAGGCGCAGCATTAGCACAAATTCAACCCCAACAACAACAAGCAGGAACCCCACAAATTACACCACCTTCTGATGCGGGTGAAGGTTATCGTACATTTACTGACAGACAAGCAACTGGTGTTTCTGTTGGCGGATATGGTATTCATGCAGAGCCGAATATGAATGCATTAGTCATTACCGCACCTTCAGCATTAATGCGTAATCTTAGAAATGTAGTTGCGCAATTAGATGTGCGTCGTGCACAAGTAATGGTGGAAGCTATTATTGTTGAAATTGAAGATACCGAATTAGAAGAATTAGGCATTGAATGGCGCGGTGGCGGCGTTCTTGTGGGTGGTACTGCATTCCCAAGTGCTGATGGTATGTCACCCCTAGATACATACCAAGCAACATTAAATGATGGTGGCACTGGATTGCCTACTTCGGGTTTAAATGTAGGCTTTATTCAAAATGGCTCGATTAAATTTTTAATTAATGCTTTGAGTTCTAATACCAATGCCAATATTTTATCAACACCTTCATTAGTTGCATTGGATAATGCCGAAGCCCAAATTACTGTGGGTAACCAAATTCCATTCCCACTGGGTTCTTATGCAACCACTGACGGATCAAATACTGTGACACCGTTTAATACTTTTGAATATCGTGAAGTCGGATTAACCTTACGTATTAAACCGCAAATTACTCAAGGTGATGCGGTTGTGTTACAAATTCAACAAAATGTGGACTCGATTGGTGCGCCGACTGCTGATGGCGACCCGACAACCATTAACCGTGATATCACTACATCTGTGTTAGTGAATGACAAAGATATTTTAGTATTAGGTGGATTAATCCGCACGCAAGAAAATGATAACATTTACAAAGTGCCTTATTTAGGTGATTTACCCTTAATTGGTAATTTCTTCCGCGCGCAAAATACTACAACTAGCAAAACCAATTTAATGATTTTTATTCGTCCCACTATTTTGCGTGATGCAACGGAAAGTTTAGAGGTCACGGGCGCTAAATACAATTGGATGCGCAATCAACAAATATTGGATAATACCGAAGATTATCAAAAACAAATTCCAGAATCACATGGTCGCTTAGCACCATTTGAAGTTGTTGAACCCTCTTTACCTATGCCATTTCAGCCTAGCAAAGATGTTTCGGATCCGCACCTTGTCATCACTACAGATGATATTCCTAATCAATAAAGGAGTCATGTTGCGATGACAGATGCGCCTTTAAAATTACCATTTAGCTTTGCTAAAAAGTTTCATGTCATCACGCAACCCGGTGAAGAACATGATCTATTGGTGTATCAACAAGAAACCCCCACAGAAATTTTACTTGAAGTGCAACGTATTATAAATCGTCCATTGCAATTGCAATGTGTCAGTGCCGCTGAATTCGATAAACTATTAGAATCTTTGTATCAAACCGGTGAGAGTAGTTCATCTACCCAATTGCTAGAAGATTTAGGTGAACTGGATCTGCAAAATATGGCCGAGTCCATAAATTTGACCGAAGATATTTTGGAAAGTGAAAACGATGCGCCGGTAATTCGCTTAATCAATGCCTTATTACGTGAAGCGGTGCGTGAACATGCTTCTGATATTCATATCGAACCTTTTGCAAATCGTTTAATTGTCCGCTTTCGTGTGGATGGTGTATTGCGAAATGTGTTAGAGCCACCACCTGCACTGACACCTTTACTTATTTCACGTATAAAAGTGATGGCGAAACTGGATATTGCCGAAAAACGTTTACCACAAGATGGACGCATTGCTTTGCAAATTGGCTCGCGCGCAGTAGATGTGCGGGTCTCAACTATGCCATCTAATCATGGTGAGCGTGTGGTATTACGTTTATTAGATAAAAAAGCCGGACAACTCGATGTGAATCATTTAGGCATGTCGCCTGAATGTGCAAAAATTGTCAAAGAAATTTTAGCAAAACCCTACGGCATTATTTTAGTGACAGGTCCGACCGGGGCGGGTAAAAGTACTACGCTTTATGCCATGCTCTCCGATTTAAATGATGCGACTTGTAATATTTTAACGGTAGAAGATCCAATTGAGTATGATTTACCCGGTATAGGCCAAACACAAGTCAATCCAAAAGTGGAGATGACTTTTGCTAGGGGCCTGCGCGCAATATTGCGGCAAGATCCTGATATCGTCATGATTGGGGAAATTCGTGATTTAGAAACCGCAGAAATTGCGGTGCAAGCAAGTTTAACCGGTCACTTGGTTTTATCCACTTTACACACCAATACCGCAATTGGTGCTGCAGCACGTTTGATTGATATGGGTGTTGCGCCATTTTTATTAGCATCCAGTTTGGTCGGTTTAATTGCGCAACGTTTAGTAAGATTATTATGTGAAAAATGTAAAGTATTAGAAGATGCCACTGAAGCTGAGCGAAAAATTTTACAACCTGATTCTTCTGAACCATTAAAAGTTTATCATCCTAAAGGTTGCCCTGCTTGTCAAAATTTAGGTTATGTAGGTCGTAGCGGTATTTATGAAGTGATTCCTGTAGATGATGAAATCCGAAATATGATTCATGAGCGAAAAGGTGAAGCCACAATGATGGCTTATGCGCGAGAGCATTGGGCAAGTATTCGTCAAGACGGTTTGCGTAGAGTACGCGACGGTGTGACCACAATAGAAGAAGTTTTGCGCGCAACAGCAGAGGATTAATATGGCCGCTTTTGAATATTCAGCACTGAATGCACAAGGTAAAAAAGTCAGCGGTGTGTTGCAAGCAGACAGCGCTAAACAAATTCGCGGTATGTTGCGTGAGCAAAATTTATCGCCCTTATCAGTTGAAAAAATTGAGCACCATAAACCAAAATTAGAATTCTTTACGAGAGGTACACGTTACAAATTAAAAAGTAATGAGTTAAATTTATTTACAAGACAACTCGCAACCTTAATCGCCGCACGTCTTCCCGTTGCCGAATCACTACAAAGTATTGCCGAACAAGATGAAGAACCTCGCGTGCAAAAAGTGGTCGGCGCGATGCGCGCAAGCGTTATGGAAGGACAAAGTTTGGCCCAAGCCATGGGACAATTTCCCAATATATTTTCTGAACTTTATCGTGCAACTGTAGGCGCGGGTGAAGCGGCTGGACATTTACCGGAAGTATTAATTCGTCTTGCCGATTATCTTGAAGGTCAAGAAAAATCCATGCGTAAATTATGGAGCGCATTATTATATCCATTATTTATTGTGGTGATTTCATTATTATTCGTGGTGATCTTATTAGTGTATGTCGTGCCACAAGTGATAGAAGTATTTACTGAAACTGGTCAAGCACTGCCATTTCTAACCCGGGCATTAATATTTATGAGTAATTTTATGCAACATTATGGTCTATATATTCTCATTGCTTTGATGATAGGCATAGTTGCATTTATTCGTGGCATGCGAAATATCGCTTTTAAAACCAGAGTACATGAATTTTTATTACGCTTACCTTTAATTGGTCGCGTGTTACGTGTTGCCAATACTGCACGTTACGCAAGAACCTTAAGCATTTTATCAAACGCGGGGGTGCCCATATTAGATGCATTAACCGCGGCGCAAAAAGTGGTGACACTGATTCCCATTCAAGAAGCTATGTCACATGTGATCACACAAGTGCGTGAAGGTACCAGTTTAAATAAAGCCTTAAAACAAACTGGATTTATGCCAGCAATGAGTATACATTTAATTGCAAGCGGTGAAGCAACAGGTCAACTAGAAAGCATGTTGCTACGCAGTGCAGATATACAAGACAGTGAAGTCGACCGTTTAGTATCAGGCAGCTTAACGATATTTGAACCTTTTATGATTTTATTCATGGGGGTTGTTGTATTATTAATCGTATTGGCTATTTTATTACCCATTTTTGAAGTTACACAAGTCGTAGGGAGTTAAGGAAAATGATGAATTATCAACGTAAAAAACAAGGTGGTTTTACTCTGATTGAAGTAATGGTAGTGGTGATGATTTTAGGGATTCTTGCTGCGATTGTCGTTCCTCGAATTGTCAGCCGTCCTGAAGAAGCAAAAATTGTAAAGGCTAAACAAGATATTGCGCGTCTCGAAGCGGGTTTAGATTTATATC
>JBEKTV010000053.1:0-7057 GCA_049515675.1 Gammaproteobacteria bacterium
AATAAAGCTTTTGAATTTTTTTTGCAAGGCGCTAAACTTTCGCAACAATTATCGCAAGCTGAAATTGAAGAGCTATCTGGACTGCCTGTAATAAAACAGGAGATTGTACTCACGCATGCTTTCGTAGGTGATCGTTATAGAAAAGGACTTGGTGTACAAAAAAATATTGAACAGGCATTATATTGGTTAAATTCAGCTGCGAAACAATATGATAAAAATGACAAAAATTTTTATGAGTTTATTCGAAAAGGGAAGTCCATATTAAATAGTAATGATATATGGCTTAACTTAGCAGAAATCTATCGTGATGGTGGCGCTGGAGTTGAGAAAAATCCTGTACAAGCAATATATTATTTTAATAAATTGGCTACTATCTTTACAACTTATAAAATGCCTGAAAGAGCAGAGGTATACAAAAATGAAGCAGAAACCCTAAAATTACAATTAGCAATTGCAAATAATCAAACAGTAATTTTACAAAACACATCATCACCTGCATATGCTCACCCCGCAATTGCCTCATCATCACTCATGATTGATTACGGCAGTTTAACTATAAAACAACCTGCTTTAGGCGCAGGCGCATTTGGTGAAGTTTATTATGCAGAGTGTGGTTATGAAAAATACGCAGTCAAACAATTAAGAATGCAGAATCTAGATGAAAATGCACTGAATGATTTAAAGAAAGAAGCTCAGATCATGGCAAATTTGGATTCAGAATTTATCATAAGATTGCGAGGTATTTGCATAAAGCCTTATTGCATAGTCATGGAATTTGCACCTAAGGGTACACTTTATAAATATTTACATAGTGACGAAACTATCCCGTGGGAAAGATGTCTTAAAATTGCGATTGGTATTGGTAAAGGGCTTTCATATCTATACTCGCAAAATCCACAGATTTTGCACCGGGATTTAAAAAGCGCAAATGTGTTATTAAATGATAATTATCAAGCTTTATTATCAGATTTTGGTCTATCAAAACTTAAATCAGAATCAAGTAGTAAAGTCACTATGGGTGCCGCAGGCACACCCGCATGGATGGCGCCAGAGTT
Source organism: Gammaproteobacteria bacterium (assembly GCA_049515675.1). GTDB lineage: Bacteria > Pseudomonadota > Gammaproteobacteria > JABCZS01 > JABCZS01 > JABCZS01. The sequence goes on from JBEKTV010000053.1 coordinate 1,056, forward strand.
ATTTGGTGATAAACCTCATCATACAGTGGAAGCCGATATATACAGTTATGCCATTGTCTTATGGGAATTAGCGACTCGAAAAGATCCGTATGAAGGATTATCAATGATGCAAATCATGGGAAAATTATATCATAACGAACGACCAGATTTTCCTGAAAATGCATGTTCAGAAGCTTACCGTAAAACTGTGACTAATGCTTGGCGTAAAGAACCGAGTGAACGCTCATCACTAAAAACGATTATTGATGATTTAAGTCAACAATTGGGAAATAAAGATAAAGCATCAGAAACTGGCAATCAATCTATAGGCAATCTAGGAGCCCCCAGTACCGATTTGCCAGCACAATCAACTGGATTTTTAGGGGCACCAAGTATGGTTAAATAATAAATAAAATTAAATGTAAGGTTTATTGACACCCAATTTGTAGGAGCGCAACATGTTGCGTTCTTACATATAATTATGCGCTCCCCAAATGCACTTGCCCACGCGCTTTAGCTAAATCCATTTGTTTTGCCCGCTCGGCAACACGTTTGCGTTTTTCTTCGGTTAAGGTATCAAAACAATGTGGACAAGAAATATTTTTTTCATATTTAGGTGATTCTTTGTCGGCGGCGCTAATAGGCTGACGGCAAGCGTGACACAAATCATAATGACCTTTTTGTAGATGATGATCCACACTGACGCGATTATCGAATACAAAACATTCGCCATCCCACAAACTATTATCTTCAGGCACGGTTTCAAGGTATTTTAAAATCCCGCCTTCAAGTTGATAAACATTTTCAAAACCGTGGGCCAGCATGTAACTCGATGCTTTTTCACAACGTATGCCGCCGGTGCAAAACATCGCGACTTTTTTATGTTGCTGGGGATTTAAATGTTTTTCGACATAATCGGGGAATTCCCGAAAGTTCGTGGTATTGGGATTGACTGCATTTTTAAAGGTGCCTATGCTCACTTCATAATCATTACGGGTATCGAGCAAAATAACTTCAGGGTCACTCAATAACGCATTCCAATCTTGAGGTTTTACATAAATCCCGGTTTTTGCAGTAGGCTTGGCTTCGGGTTTGCCTATGGTAACAATTTCTTTTTTGAGCTTTACTTTCATCCGATGAAAAGGCATAGCTTCATCATAGGAGAGTTTATATTCAATAGGACCATAATTCATGGCCTGTTCTAAAAATGAAATCAAGGCCTCTATGGCGTCTTGATTACCGGCAACCGTGCCATTAATACCTTCAAGGGCAAGTAACAGCGTGCCTTTAATGCCTTGGGCGCGACAAAAATCGTCAATAGGCTTTTTATGGCGAATATAGTTGGGTCGCTCAATAAACTTGTAAAGGGCCATAATCACAATAGCTTGCATTTTATCACCTCAGGGGAAATTAGAGCTACTATTCTAAACTATACTAGTCATAACGTAAATAAGCCGGGATTCCCATGTTTTTTGAATTAAAGCCACAAAATAACCACCTTGAAATGGCCTTAACCGGCCCTTGGACGGTGTTACAACTTGCTGATATTAAGCTTGCTTTAGATCAGGTCAGTTTATCAGGCTTAAAAACCGTTGCGATTAATGCTGAGGATTTAACAGTGTTAGATACCGCAGGTGCGTTTTTGTTAAAAGGATTTATTGAAAAACTTGAAGCAAAAAAAATAACTGTTTCGGTATCACATCTGCATGAAAAACAACAATCGATTTATCATTTGATTGAAAAAGTGAATATAGAAGAAGAACCTATGTTGCCGCAAGGTTCGACTTTAATTAATATTATTGTACGTCTTGGTGAAGGTTCGGTCAGAGCGTTTAATCAAATGTTATTGTTATTGTCATTTATTGGTCAAGTGTGTGTGACATTGGCCAAAGTGACTATTAATCCTAAAAATCTGCGTCTAACTTCTATTGTGCGACATATTGATGAAACCGGCATTAATGCGATTCCAATTGTTGCCCTCATGGCTTTTTTAACCAGTGTGGTATTAGCTTATCAAGGCGCAACCCAGCTCAAACAATTTGGCGCAGAAATTTATACCGTTAATTTAGTGGCGATTTCTATTTTGCGGGAAATGGGCGTATTACTTACGGCCATTATGGTTGCGGGCAGATCCGGTAGTGCTTTTGCCGCAGAAATTGGTGTCATGCAAGTCAATGAAGAAATTGATGCCATGCGTACACTTGGATTAAATCCTTATGAAATTCTCGTGGCGCCTAGAGTAATTGCTTTAGTGATCGCTTTGCCTATGCTTACATTTATTGCGGATATGGCAGGATTAATTGGCGCAGCCTTTATGTCTATTTTAATTTTAGATATTACTTTAACGCAATTTATAGTGCGTACCCATGAAGCGATTGTGATGTGGACGTTTGGTGTCGGTATGCTTAAAGCGCCATTTTTCGCGTTTATTATTGCGACTATTGGATGCTTAAAAGGTTTACAAGTGACTGGTTCTGCAGAAAAAGTAGGGGATATGACCACTTCAGCGGTGGTGCAATCCATTTTTGTGGTGATTTTAGCGGATGCCGCATTTTCAATTATTTTCTCGAAAATGGGGATTTAATGGCGATTATTACTGTAAAAAATTTAGTGACAAAATTTGGTCCCCATGTGGTGCATGACCACCTAGACCTTGAGATTAATAAACAAGAAATCTTAGGTATTGTTGGTGGCTCAGGTTCTGGTAAAACAGTGTTATTGCGCACAATTTTAGGCTTAAATAAACCCGAGAGCGGCTCAATTAATATTATGGGACAAGAGTTGCTGGATTTAGATGACCAAGGTTTACTTGATATTCAACGGCATTGGGGCGTATTATTCCAAAACGGTGCCTTGTTTTCGTCCCTCACAGTTGGGGAAAATATTGAAGTGCCTATGCGTGAATATACCCATATTGACGCCAAATCGCGTGAAGATTTAGCTTATTTGAAATTAAGTTTAGTGGGTTTAGCGGGCCATGTTGCCAATAAAATGCCATCTGAATTATCAGGCGGTATGCGTAAACGTGTGGCACTTGCGCGGGCTTTAGCCTTAGATCCGGAAATATTGTTTTTAGATGAGCCCACGGCCGGCTTAGATCCTATCGCGGCGGGTGCATTTGATGCCTTGATTCGTGACTTACAACGAAATTTAGACATCACCGTGGTCATTGTGACCCATGATTTAGATACATTATTTACAATTTGTGACCGAGTTGCCGTTATAGTAGATAAGAAAGTCGTAGAGGGTACCTTGCCGGAATTATTAAAATATGACCATCCATGGTTTAAGGAATATTTTCATGGACCCAGAGCGCGGCATTTAAGTAGGGAAAAGCAAAATGGAAACTAGAGCTAATTATTTACTCGTTGGCATTGCAGTCATTTTAGTGGTGACTGCGGTATTTACTTTTTTTATTTGGCTTGCCGGTGGCCCTAATAAAAGTCAATATACGCAATTGATGATTTATTTCCCAGGTTCTGTCAGTGGTTTAAGTCCGGGCAGTCAAGTGCGTTACCGTGGTGTGCAAGTCGGTAATGTGGCCAGCATTTCGCTTGATCCTCAAAATCCAGATCAAGTGCATGTATTAGTGAATGTATTAAAAACCACGCCACTTTATGAAGATATGCGTGCTGATTTACAAATGCTAGGTATTACGGGTTTATCATTTATTGAGTTAACCGGTTACAGCGCTGAGTCCAAACCTTTAACCCGTCATGATGGTGACCCCTATCCGATTATTTATGGCTCCGAATCGGCATTAGAGAAAATGATGGAAAATATTCCGGTTTTATTACAAAGTTATACGGATGTGGCTTATACCATTTTAGATACACTGAATGAACAGAATCGTAAGGCTTTTTCAGATTCTATGAAAAATATTGATGAGTTCACTAAAGCCTTAGCAGATTCGCGGGAGCAAATGAATCAAATACTGGAAAGAACACACAGCGTTGCCACCAATCTTGATCATTTTTCGCAAAATGGTTTGGTTGAATTTGAGTATTTATTACGTGATACGCGTCAAGCGGTTGATCAAATCAATGTTTTTACTGAATCACTGAATGACAATCCATCAAATTTATTTTTCCAGCAGAACTATGAAGGATATAAAACCAAATGAATAAATTCATTTATTTATTATTAATTACCTTGGGGTTAACGGGTTGCTCGGGTTTACTCACTTCCAATCAAAACATTGATCAGTTTTATACAGTAAATGCACTGCCAGATTATTATGATGTGAAAACGGGTGAATCACATGAGTATATTGATACAACCATGATTATTCAAACAGCCAGCGTCTCAAAAGGCTTAGATGGCAATAAAATTATCCTCATGCATAGTCCGCAGCGGGTAGATTATTATGCAAATGCGCGTTGGTCTAGTCAATTAAGTACTATGGTACAAACCAGCTTGATTGAATCATTTGAAAATAGCGATGTATTAGATCGTGTGGGCAGTGATTTTAGTAGCATGCATCCTGAATATGCGTTAATGCTAGAAATACAAGATTTCCAAGCTGAATATCAAGAGGAAGCGTCACCACCAACCATTCACATCAAACTTGTAGGTAAATTAGTGCAATATCCAGAACATGCATTAATGGCAAGTTTTACAGTTGAAACTTACAAACAAGCTGAAGAAAATGAGGTAGCAGATATTGTGCGCGCATTTGATGAAGCCTTTGCTGGCGCACAAGCCTTGTTGATTGAAGAAACCTTGGATTATTTTGCGCAGTAATTGTGAGGCGCACCATTAAAGTTCCCGACGTATACGCGGTTGTGTGCTACCGTAATATGGTTTATTGTTATCATTTTCTGTATTGTCATATTCTAAAGCAAGTTTTTGTATATATTGTGGCACCGCAACATTTCTAGTGCTTTCATCAGTAACACTTTTTAAGAATGCATCGTAAAAATCTCTTGCCATTTCTGGGGTAAATTTAAAATCTTCTCTTTGCGCAGCATGATGATAAAATAAAGCTGCAACAGGATAATTGCCAATGCAATAAAAAGCTTTGCCAAAAGCGAGATAATCGAGTCCCGCTTTGCCTTGCTTTAACATGTCATAATATCTGCTCATATGCGCGCGTACGGAGCTTGATACCAGTTGGGCGTTACAATTGACAAAGGGTAAGTTTTGTTGGATATGGTGAGGTATTTTGCCAACGCATAAGGGACTCATATCGGGATAAGTATCAAAGCAGACATAGACTTCGTCTATTTTCTGTTGCCTGTCTAAAATGGTTTGTTTTAATTCTTGGATTTTGACTCGGGTATGGTTGAGGCTATATAGAGCGGTCAGCATTATAGTTAAGCTAATGAAAATCAAAAATAACAGAATTTCCATGTTTGATACCTCTTTTTTAAAAAAGGTAGCTTACCAGATAATAGGTATTTTTCAAATATTGGCGAGGATTTTCACGTAAGTGGCTTGCAGACCATCATCACCCATTTCGGCTTCATAGGCAACCAAACTGCCGACTTTAAGCTGGTCAAAATCACTATTTTGTAAACTATTACGGTGGAAATAAATATCATGACCATCAGGAGTGACAATCCGTCCGTAATCTTTTTCAGGAAATAATACTGAGACAGTGCCTTCAGGCAAGGCAATATGAACTTTAACACTGCCTTGTTGAATATGAGTAATCGATTCTAATTGTTTGGTAATGGCTTCAAATGCATCACGCAAGGCAACATAGACATCTTCATGGCTGTGATTATGTTTTGATTCACTGCTTGCCACAAATGTATGTCCAGGTACTGATAAATTAATTCTGGCTTGATATAAATTACCTTTATGATGGTGGTGATGCGGTGATTCCACCACAACCTGGCAGCCAATAATATTTTTATGAAAACTGTCGAGTTTTTCGACATGTTCCTCAATAAATGCGTGAATAGCGCCTGTTGGGTCGCTAGTGCCTCGGAATGTAATTTGTAATGGTGTTTGCATATCCAATAATTATAGTACAAAAAACTCGTAATTTTACCGAGTGGTAATTTTTTTAATTTGGG
>JBEKTV010000054.1:0-6982 GCA_049515675.1 Gammaproteobacteria bacterium
CTAAACATATCCGGTGGAAAATGCGGTGAGCGTGCTAATAATATTTCATCGCCACGATGAACTAACACAATCATACTGGGATTTACTTTAGGATAAAAATGATAATGACAATTTGGACACAACATTGCACATTCATTTGCATCTAACACCGTAGGTCTAGCACAAATGCCGCAAAATTGATGCTTGCGATACCAGTGTATAAACCCAAAAGTTTTAGCTATCCAATTTCTTTCGGTAGCATTAATTAAATGATAAATGGATTTTATATTTTCCAAACTAAAATCACCGGCAATGTGAACATCATTTAAATCAGCTGCCAATAATTGCACGCCTTCATTTGAGGTCATGAAAAATACAGCGTTGGTATTTAACTTGGGATCAATTTGCTGATAAGCAGGCAATAAATATTTATCTTGTTGCTTTAATACTAAAACAGAATCTCCCTGAAAAAATAAGCATGGTGTTAGTGGGGGAATATTTCCGAGTTCTGAGATTGTGTTCACTATTTCCATGTTTTATTCCTCACTGTAATGATTGACATCGTGGACAAAAAACCGTTTGACGTTTGGCTATCTGTATTGCAACTAAAATTGTATCACACTTTGTACAAGGCTTATTTTCTCGCCCGTAAACATGTAAGCTTTGCGAAAAATATCCGGGCTTGCCATCGCTGTTTAAAAAATCTTTTAATGTTGTCCCGCCTTGCTTAATCGCAAGTCGCAAAATATTTTTTATATGCTGTGTTAAATTTTCATAACTTGATAAGGGAATCTGACCTGATGCTTGACTAGGGTTAATCCTTGCTAAAAATAACGCCTCATTAGCATATATATTACCCACACCTACTACTATTTTTTGATCCATGATAAATGTTTTTACCGCTTTTTTTTTATTTTTAGCGCGTGCAAATAAATATTCACCAGAAAATTCTTCCGTTAAAGGCTCGGGGCCTAAGTGATTTAGTAACTGATGTTCTTTATGATTTTCTGTATATATAAATGCCCCAAAACGTCTAGGATCTGTAAAGCGTAATATTTTTTTACCATTAAATTCTAGATCTACATGATCATGTTTTTGTGCAGATGTATTTTTATCAAAAACACCAAGACGTCCTGACATACCCAAATGAATGATTAATGTGCCTTGGGTCAAATGTAATAATAAATATTTACCTCTTCTATCTAATTGCACCACTTGCTGACCTGCTAATTTCTTGTCAATATCACGCGCAATAGGCCAGCGCAAACCATAATGCCGAATCACGACATCAGTAATGTGGTGCTGCAATATGTGTGGCGCTATGCCACGCAGCGTGGTTTCTACCTCAGGTAACTCTGGCATTCTTTATTATCCAAGTATCTTCGAAATATAACTTTAATTTTACACTTTTTACATAAACTGGTCATCAATATTAATTCCAGGTATGATAAGTTCACCCTTCCATTTAAAGGACTAAATGATGAAACGCTATCCGCTATTTTTATATTCTTTAACTGCCTTAACCTTAAGTGCTGCCAGCATTGCATATGCAGAAGAACTTGTGACCATCCCGCAGTTAGAAGGTGCGGTTACTGCATCTATCGGCACATTCTATGTACAGCCTTCTGCAGATAATTTAAGTTATGCCTTTGATGCAGAACATACTGGCCAAAACTCCGGCATAATCACTGCTGTTGATTTTGATGCTGATTATAGTTTTGGCACGCAAGCCATGTTAGGTTATTTATTTGATGACACAGCGAACGGTATTGAGCTTGATTATCGTAATCTCAATACCAGTGATAACACATCTGGCACACATGATTTTTCTACTAATAATGGCTTTATACCTGGGGATGCAAAAGCCAATGTGGGTTATGAACTCAATAATTTTGATTTATTGCTGAGTCAATATCTTAATCTCGGTGAACATATGCAATTACGATTTCTGGGCGGTTTAGCTTACGTAGAGCTAGAACAAGATGCTGATTATTCCGTTGATTATGATTCCATACCAAGAAATGAAGGCAATATACCGACAAGTGGTACACAACATAATGAATTTAGAGGCTGGGGTCCACGCATAGGTGTAGATACCCGTTATGCTTTTGGCCAAGGTATCGGTATTGTAGCCGGTGGTTCTGCTGCCTATTATCTCGGTAATTTAAATATCACTACTGTGAATAATTCTTATAACACTGATGATGGTACTAATTCAGAAATCACTGGAAAAAATACATTGGATAGTCATGCGGTCACAAATTTACGCGCAAACTTAGGTATCGATTATGTTTATCACTCAATAGGTCTTGAGCTTGGTTACCAAGTTGATTACTACATAGAAGCCATTGCGAATACACCAGGAAACAGCCCTAACGTAGTTATCCCTTATGATGTCACCTTTAGCGGACCTTATTTAAATCTAAAAGGAGCGTTCTAATATGCAACACCATAAATTATTTTTTTATTCTTTAAGCGCGTTGTTATTGGGCACATCCGGAATTGCTTATGCAGAAGAATTTGCAAGCGTGCCTGAATTAGAAGGCGGTATTACCGCATCTATTGGCACATTTTACGTGCAACCTTCTGCAGAAAATTTAAATTATGCGGTTGATATTTCACCTTCTGGAAATCAATCAGGCACATTGACTACCGCTAATTTCAGTCCTGACTATAGTTTTGGCACACAAGCAATGATAGGTTATTTATTTGATGAAACTGCCAATGGCATTGAATTAGCTTATCGAAATCTCAATACCAGTGACGGTGATTCTGGTGTTCATGATTTTTCTACAAACAATGGCCCCGAGCTTTTAGGTCACTCAGATGTCCATGTGGATTATGAACTCAATACTTTTGATTTATTAATCAACCAATATGTCAATATTGGTGAACATATGCAACTGCGATTTAATGGTGGTTTATCCTATGTAGAATTAGAACAAAATGCGCATATTAATGTGACTTATGACTCCTTACCAGAACCTCCAAATGCCGATGGTCTAATGACTTATGGTGCACAAAATAATGCATTTACAGGCTGGGGGCCTCGCATGGGTATAGATACCCGTTATGCTTTTGGTGAGGGTCTTGGTATAGTCGGTAATGGTTCTGTTGCTTATTATTTGGGTGAATTCACTTTGTATAATCCCACTATTCAATATGACCAAAATAATGAACCATTCTACTATACCAATGATCACAATATTGATGCCCACGCCGTACTTAATTTAAGAGCTAATTTAGGGCTAGATTATGTATACGCATTTGATTATGAAGAACTATCTACTTTAGGCCTTGAGCTTGGCTATCAAATTGATTATTACAATGATGCTGCTTCAACAGCACCAGGTCAAACGCTTATTCTCCCCTACGATATCACATTTAGTGGACCTTATTTAAATCTAAAAGGAGTGTTCTAACATGCAAGGTCAACAATTATTTTTATATTCTTTAAGCATATTCATTTTGGGCGCATCAAATTTTACTTATGCGAAAGAGGCTGTCACTATTCCTGAATTAGAAGGTGGCATTACCGCAAGTGTAGGAACATTTTTTGTAGAAAGTTCCGCAGATAATACTGCATATGCTTATTATGTTCCCAGTAATCCGCAATCTTCAACCGCCATCCATATTACACCCGATTATCAATTTGGGATTGATGCATCATTAGGTTATATTTTTACAGATACCGCTAATAGCATAGAACTTTTTTATCGTAATCTGGATATCAGTGATAATGAATCCACTCTTGGCAGTCCTATTAACGCTAAGGATGTCATAGAAAACTCGACTAATAATCCAGTAGATGGTCATATAGGTTATGAGCTTAACGCCTTTGATTTATTGATCGCGCAATATGTGAATATTGGCGAACATATGCAAATGCGATTGTTAGGTGGTTTAACCTATGTAGAATTAAAACAAGATTTAACCAGCACTGCAGAAAATTATATTCAACCAAATAACGATCCTCTTTATATTCATGCTGCACAAAATAATAAATTTTCGGGTTGGGGTCCGCGCCTAGGTATCGATGCGCGTTATGCTTTTGGTACAGGCATAGGCATAGTGGGTGGTGGATCTATAGGATATTATTTAGGCACTTTAAATGCCATTAATACTGAAAATGTTAATGATTTAATCATGCCGGATGAAAGTGCAATGATCACAGCAGAAAATAATCTAGACAGCCATGGTGTCACCAATTTAAGAGGCAATTTAGGTATTGATTATGTCTATAATTTTGATAATGAAGAAAGATCAACGCTAGGCCTTGAGCTCGGTTATCTAGTTGATTATTACTCTGAAGCTACCGTTACGTTTCCTGATCAAGATCCTGGTCTGCCATTATTTTATGATGTCACATTTAGTGGACCTTATTTAAATCTCAAGGGTGTCTTCTAGCGCCACCCTTGCTTATACTTTTTTTAAGTAAAGTCATAATATCGATGACTTCCGCAGATTTGCGCTTGGTTTTGACTGGGGATTTTTTTGCTGCTTTGCCGCCTAGTTTAATTTTTTCTTTAATAAAATCAGCCAAGTCTTTTTCGTAAGTATCGTGGTATTTTTTTGGATTCCATTTACGTGACATTTTTTTGATTAATGTTTCGGCCACCATCATTTCTTGTTTTTTAATCGGTGATTTTAATGCAGGAAAATTAAATTTATTTTGGCTTGCTAAAGTCTCTGGAAAACGCATTAATTGTAAAACAATGGCTTTATCTTCTACCATGATTGCTGATAAATATTCACGTGTTCTAATCACGACTTTTGCAACACCGACTTTTTTTGTTTTGCGCAGCGCTTCGCGTAATAAGGCGTAAGCATGTTCGCCCTTTTTTGCAGGTTCTAAATAATAAGGTTTTTCAAAATATTCCGGCGCAATATCATCAACATCGACAAATTCTAAAATAGTAATACTTTGTGTGGATTCGGGATGAATTTCTTTTAATGCTTCGCGACTAATAACAGCGTAACGCTCATCTTTATATTCATAGCCTTCAACCAATTGATCTAGCGGTACTTTTTTACCGGTATTTTTATTGATGCGCTCATAGCCTACGCGCGCAAGATCGCGTTTATCCAATAAAACTAATTTAACATTTTTTTGATAAGATTCAGCTGAATATAATGTGACGGGAATATAAACCAAACCAAAATTAATATCACCTTTCCAAATACCCTGGGCCATGACTAACCTCTTATTATTATGATCTTTGACAGTGTTATTTACTTAGTCTAGTTTTTAAATAAATAATTACAAGGAAAAAAGACTTGAGTCTTACGACCTACCACCACAAAAGAAATTTTAAACAAACGCCTGAACCTTCAGGAAAAAATTCAATCAAGGCGAAGGCAATTTATGTCATACAAAAACATGCCGCCAGTCATTTGCATTATGATTTGCGCCTGGAAATGAATGGTGTATTAAAAAGTTGGGCCATACCTAAAGGACCTTCACGCGATGCAAGTGTAAAACGTTTAGCTGTTGAAACAGAAGATCATCCTATAGCATATGCAAAATTTCATGGCACCATTCCAAAAGGACAATATGGCGCAGGTAAAGTTGCCATTTGGGATAAAGGTACATGGAAATGCGAAGGTCCCGCATATAAAAATTATCTACGCGGCAATATGACTTTTGTGCTATTTGGCAAAAAATTAAAAGGACGTTGGAAATTGATTAGAATAAAAATAGCTTCTGCAAAAAATCCCACCTGGTTATTAATTAAAATAAAAGATCAAAATGCAAGCCATTCACATTAAACCACAGCTCGCAACCCTTGTAGATGCAACCCCGAATACAAATGAATGGTTGCATGAAGTTAAATATGATGGTTATAGACTCATCGCAGTCATTAAAAATCATTCGGTGAAATTATTTACCCGCAACAAAAAAGATTGGACCGACAAATTCCCTCAAATCGTAACGGATTTAAAAAAATTCCCAAATTGTATATTAGATGGCGAATTAGTTGCACTTGATAAAGGCCTCTCACATTTTGAATTATTACAAAATGAAATTGCAAATCCACAAGCAACAAATATTCATTACAAAGTGTTTGATATTTTATATTTTCAAAATAAGAATGTGATGAATTTATCTTTAATAGATCGCAAGAAAATACTGGCCGGGGTTTTTAAGCCACATAAAAATGCATTGGTAAGTCCCACAGATTATGTAATTGGCAACGGTATTAAAGTATTTAAAAAAGCCTGTAAACTTGGACTTGAAGGCATAGTATCTAAGCGTTTAGACAGTATTTACCAACAAAAACGTACCCAAACCTGGACTAAATCCAAATGTGTTCATGAAGAAGAGTTTGTGATTGCAGGTTTTACGCAGCCTTCAGGTTCACGCAAATATTTTGGCGCACTAGTGCTTGGCTATTATCAAAACAAGCAACTGATTTATTGCGGCCATGTAGGTACTGGTTTTAATCAAAGTACGCTAGAAGATTTATTTAAAAAAATGCGCAAACTTGCACTTAAACGCTGTCCATTTAATAAAACCCCACCGATTGGCCATGAAAAAGTCACATGGATTAAACCAAAACTCGTTGCTGAAATTAAATATAGCGAGCGTACCAAACAAGGTATTTTACGCGCCCCCTCATTTTTAGGCTTACGTTTAGATAAAGCAAGTAGAGAGGTTAAAGCAGAAATGTCCATTCAAATTACCCACGCAAAAAATATTATTAAGCCTACAAAACATGTGACAAAAGAGCAAATTGTCGACTATTACACAAAAATCAGCGCCTATATTTTGCCCTATTTAAAAAATAGACCGCTATCATTATTCCGCTGCCCAGCAAGTGGCAGTCAATGTTTTTACCAAAAAAATGTCACCACAAAAGATTTAGCAAGTCTAAAAAAAATAATCATTCAAGAACACGGCAAGAAAATTCATTATGTATGCGCGAATAAAAAATTAGATCTCATCCATCTTGCCCAAGCGGGTGTTATTGAACTTCATCCGTGGGGAAGCAGCAAACCTAAT
>JBEKTV010000055.1:0-6945 GCA_049515675.1 Gammaproteobacteria bacterium
CTTATTTCAGCATTTTGGATTTTAGCGGCAAATAGTTGGATGCAAACACCGCAAGGTTTTATCATAGAAGCCGATGGCAGGCTTGCTGCTACAAACTGGTTAGCAGTTATTTTTAACCCCTCTTTCCCCTATCGATTTATGCACATGATAACTGCGGCTTATCTGACTACTGCATTTGTAGTCGGTGGCACAGCGGCATTTTATTTATGGAAACAACGGCATATTCCACAAGCAAAAATCATGTTAACTATGGCGACCTTAATGGCAGCTATTGTGGCACCCATTCAGTTATTTATAGGAGACCAGCATGGTCTTAATACTTTAGAACATCAACCTGCAAAAATTGCAGCCATGGAAGGTATTTGGGATACCGAAAAAAGTGCGGGTTTACGTTTATTTGCTTGGCCAGATCAACACAATGAAACTAATCATTATGAAATTATCATTCCCAAAGTTGCGAGTCTTATTTTAACTCATTCGCTAGATGGTGAAATCAAAGGCTTAAAAGAATGGCCTAAAGAAGATAGACCGCCAGTTGCTTGGGTATTTTGGTCATTTCGCGTGATGGTTGCAATTGGTATGCTGATGATCTTATTAGGGCTGTTAAGTGCGGTTGCATATTTTCGTAAAACATTATTTACCTCACGGTTTTTACATACCTATTGGATGTTAATGATGCCTTCTGGTTTTATTGCTGTGCTGGCGGGTTGGTTTGTCACCGAAATTGGCCGTCAACCTTATACTGCTTATGGCGTGATTCGCACTATTGAATCTGTATCCCCTGCGATTATTGGTCCGCAAGTGGCGTGGTCATTACTTGCATTTGTGGTGATGTATATTTTCGTATTTGGTGCCGGTAGTTATTATATTTTAAAATTATTGGCTAAAGGTATTTCAGAAACAGAAGGCAGACCTGGCTATTATAGTCATAGTCGCGCTGAAACTATTTTACAGTCTAATACCTCATCAGGAGAAAATCATGTTTGATTTTTCCACGTTTATTGATTTACCAATGGTTTGGGGATTTCTTATCGCCACCGCTGTATTTATGTATGTATTTTTAGATGGATTTGATTTAGGTGTAGGCATTATATTTCCTTTTGCCCCTAGCGATAAATGTCGTAATCGCATGATGAATTCAATAGCACCGTTTTGGGATGGTAATGAAACTTGGTTAGTTTTAGGCGGTGGCGGATTATTTGCGGCCTTCCCTTTAGCTTATGCGATTTTATTACCCGCGTTTTATATTCCAATTACAATCATGTTGCTGTGTTTAATAATGCGTGGCGTTGCCTTTGAATTTCGTTTTAAAGCCGAGGGTAAAGCACGTTATTTGTGGGATTATATATTTCACTTTGGCTCGTTAGGCGCTGGATTTTTTCAAGGCATAGTTTTAGGTGCATTTGTTGAAGGCGTTACAGTTGATGGCCGGCATTTTGCGGGCGGGCCTTTTGATTGGGCTACAGGTTTTAGCATTATGACCGGAATTGCGGTGGTTTTTGGTTATGCCTTATTAGGCGCAAATTGGTTAGTAATGAAAACTGAAGACATCACCCAAGCTTGGGCGCGTAAAGTCGCTGCTTATGTTTTAGCATTTGTAGGATTTTTTATGGTGGTGGTCAGTATTACCATCCCCATGTTAAATCATATGATTCGCGAGTTTTGGTTTACCCTACCTAATTTTTATTATTTATTGCCTATTCCTATTATTACCTTAGGCCTATTTGTCGTGCTGTGGTATGACTTATATTTAGGCAGTAAAGAATCACGGCCATTTTGGGTGAGCATAGCCATATTTATGATGGGTTATATTGGCTTTGGTCTGAGTATTTATCCTTGGATTATTCCATATAATTATACGATACATCAAGCCGCAGCCTCAGGTCCTGCTTTGTCTTTATTATTAGTAGGCGTCATTCCCCTGCTACCACTCATTTTAGGTTATACCGCTTATAGTTATTACACCTTCCGTGGTAAAAGTCATCATGAACATTCATATTAAACCTAAAGTACGACAATGGTTATGGTTTATCGCACTTTGGCTAGGCGGATTATTGACCGTTTTTACCTTAACCTATCCTATTAAGCTGTTATTCAGTTTTTTGTAGAAAAAGAAAACACCATATCATCACTTTTTTACTGGTCTATAAGTTCAACTGATACCATTGCCCTGCGCAGCCGAAAATGCTATGATTTGTGAAACATATTAAGTTATAAACGCTTGGATATATTTATAAAGCTATCACACTAAATATCCAAAGCCTAAATGTTAAGGCTGGTGTAAGTCACCAGGAATATAAACCAGGTTCCGAATATCATAAAGGCCACTAACCATGAGAGTTGGCTTAGAAAATACTAACAATACGTGTCAGGAAAAGCCTAAATGATGCTTTCGGTAACCTTTTGCATATAAGGTGCTGAAAATGAAGAGAATGTTAATTAACGCAACCCAACTAGAAGAACTGCGGGTTGCGATTGTCGATGGTCAGAAGTTACTGGATTTAGATTTAGAAAGTAAAGGTCGAGAACAAAAAAAGTCGAATGTTTATTTGGGTAAAATTACCCGTATTGAACCCAGTCTTGAAGCAGCGTTTGTCAATTATGGCGCTGAACGTCATGGATTCTTACCCCTCAAAGAAATTGCCCCAGAATTTTTCCCTAAACTGGCTGAAGGTGAAACGGCGCCCCATAAATACCACATTACCGATGTGTTAAAAGAAGGCCAAGAATTACTCGTACAAGTCGATAAAGAAGAACGCGGCAACAAAGGTGCGGCACTCACGACTTATATTTCTTTAGCAGGTTGCTATCTAGTATTAATGCCCAATAATCCAGAAGCCGGCGGCATTTCGCGTCGTATTGAAGGAGAAGAGCGTGATCAATTACGTGCGGCTTTAGACCAATTACAATTACCAGAAGGTATGGGCATGATAGTCCGCACCGCGGGTGTTGGACGTTCTAGCGAAGACTTACAATGGGATTTATCAGTTTTAATCAATTTGTGGCAAGAAATTAAACGTGTTGCCAGCGAACTTGCGCCTCCTGTGTTAATTCATCAAGAACATGATGTGATTTCTCGCGCAATTCGTGATCACTTCCGCAAAGACATTGGTGAAATCTTGATTGATGAGCGCGCTTATTTTGATAAAGCCTGCAAATACATTGAAAGATTACGTCCAGATGCACTCAATAAAGTGAAGTTTTACGAAGATACTGTACCTTTATTCAGTCGTTTCCAAATTGAAAGCCAAATCGAATTTGCATTTATGCGTAAAGTCGCCCTACCCTCTGGCGGCTCAATTGTTATTGATCATACCGAAGCTTTGGTCAGTATTGATATTAACTCTGCACGTTCAACTAAAGGCGTGGATATCGAAGAAACTGCGCTTAATACCAATCTTGAAGCTGCTGATGAAATTGCAAGACAACTGCGATTACGTGATATTGGTGGCTTGATTGTCATCGATTTTATCGATATGACGCCGGTTCGCAATCAGCGTGAAGTGGAAGATAGATTACGCGTTGCCTTAGAACTTGACCGTGCGCGCGTACAAATTGGTCGCATTTCTAGATTTGGTTTACTTGAAATGTCGCGTCAACGCTTAAAACCTTCCTTAGGTGAAGCGATACAAGAAATTTGTCCACGTTGTGAAGGTCATGGTCAAATTCGCAGTATTGAATCTTTGGCGTTATCAATTATTCGCTTAATCGAAGAAGATGCGATGAAAGAAAACACTGCTGAAGTGCATACGATTGTGCCGATTGAAGTTGCCACATTTTTAACCAATGAAAAACGCGGCAGTCTTGCACACATTGAACAAAGTCATCATGTAAAGATTTATATATTACCGAATCGCGAAATTAATCGTCCTAATTACGAAATTCGTCGCATACGTAAAGATGAAGTCAATACCCATCCACATGTCAGCTATCAATTAGATGTCATGACCTCAGTTGAAAAAGAAGCAGAAGCGGATGCAGAACATGCACTTTCTACACCTGCGCCTGTTGCAGCTGCGATTGATCATATGGCGATTACACCACCGCGTCCTGCACATATAGGTGCAGAACCCGCAAAACCTGCAGTAAAAGAAGGATGGTTTGCAAAACTCTGGAAAGCTTTATTTGGTAGCAGCAAAAATAAAGATAAAAAATATCATCAACATCGCAGAGGCGGACATCATAGACGCAATATGCATAATAATCGTAATCGCCCACCACGTACGCACAGTGGTGCAGCACCTGCAGCTTCAGGAGAACGTGATCATACAAAACGCACAGGTCCAAGACGTCGTCCAAATGATCGTTATTTTCCAAGAAGAGCTGGCGGCGGTAATAATCCACAATCAGGTCCACAAAAACCTGCTGAATAATGATGTGAGGCTGTTCACATTAGCTAAACATGATCCCGCGGGTTATCCGCGGGATACTCTAAGACATTTCTCACCACCCATTAATAATAATATAATGTAGACAACTTGATAACAATGTGGTATGTTAGGCACCATTCTATATTGGAGTATTTTATGCCTGTTTCAATTGTTCAAATGAATTTAAGCGCCCAAGATGCGATGCCCATAGAAGTCTTTCGGAAAAATTTTATTCAAGCCTTTCGTTTAACCGTAGCTAAAATACAAACGACTGAGCCCTTTGCTACTTACTGCGAAGAATCTGGTAGCACGATGATGTGTGCCATGGTTTATAAAAACGAAGAAACTAAAACCACTGATATTGAATTAGCCAATCTTGGAAATGCAGAAGCAATACTCGTATATGTTAACTATGAACAAAAGAAATTTAACATCCAAACATTAAATGCAGTTTACACTCACAACACGGTAAACGATGGCATTGATGTTCTATATAAATACCCTGAATCTAAGGGGCAATTCAATGGTCTTGCGATCACACGATCCATAGGCGATTTTAATGCAGGTACCATTAAAGAACCCTGGTTTGCAGAGCGATCTTATGAACATATGGGTTATCACTGTTTTATCATCTTAAAACAACCTGGTTCCAGCGAGACTGCAAATACGCCTAACTATAAGGCTGTGCAACAAAAAGTAAATCAAGGTGAACGCATCACCGCTGCTGATTTTAATATGACTAATGTAATCGACGTTGACAGTATCCCTAAGGGTCAGATCGCAGTGAGTATGATTTGTGAAGGTCATGGCACTAATGGTGAAGCTATTGCACAAAAAGCGATAAGCTTACTACCTGCTTTGATGCAAAATTTAATCGCCCCAGTAACCAATGCTGTCTTTGCTAAGCAAAAACAACGAGAACAACAAGTCCAGATATCAATGGTGCTTAACGAACTCTCAACATTTCATAGCCGCTTAGTTGTTTTGCCCATGATAACGTTTGATGAATTATGCGCAGATCGTTTAGCCTTATTAAGCAATAAGCAACAGTTTGAAATTATTAAAAAATATATCAAAAAAATTGCCGAAAAACATCATGAAAAAGGTTATATTTTTTATAAATTTTACGAATCCAGTTATCATCAACTTAAACAATACCTCGATACGGCAATCAATAATATCAATGATAAAGACAATTTAATCCTATTAATGAGTGCCTTGAAAAGTTTTACAAGACGCGCATTGATATGGGGTGTATGGGGCGATATTAAATTTGGCCAGTGGCCACCCACTCAGAAACCCGATGAAGTTTATGAAAAATTACGCAAGGCAAGAGGCGAAGACGATGTCAATAGACTATTGCCTGGAACAAAAAAACTATCCATTGAACATCGTTTGAATGATGATCAAATTAATCAATACATTAACAGCCTCATTAAAAAATCACCCTTACCTTTTAAATTTGCACTGCTTAACTCGTTATATTTAGATCAAAATAAAATATTTCATGTAAAAGATATGCGCAATAATATTAACAATCTAGTGCGGGCGCAAATAATAATTTGGCCATTTTGTATCAATAATCATTTTGGATTACTGCTCATTGAAAAAGGTGAATCAACCAAAGTCACGCTAATCAACGGACTTAATGATCATGGCTTTACAAGTGATGAAGTATTTATTAAACACCGTGTAAATACTTTAGTCCAAGAATTAAGTGAATATCCAAATAATACTCACCCACGCTGGCAAAAAAATATTTCGTTTGCGAGGTTAAATATACCACCACAAGCCGATGCTCATAATTGCGGAGTAGCTATATGTTATGCCGTTAGTTTACTCGTTAATAATAATGAAGTCTCTTTCCAAGATACAGAAACACCCTATAATTACACACCGTTTCGTATGGAAATAGCCAAGGAAATTGCATCAACTATCACTGCCGACAAAAAGCGTGTGCATTGGCAAAACAATAATAATGATAATGATATACCTGTTGAAGTACCCAATAATAATGCAAAAAAAATAAAGCATGATGATGCAGGTTCAATGCTAAACATCAGCATAATAGATGATTTACCTATGGATATTCCTTTACCTGAAGGCATGATATTAGGCACAGCAGTAACCAATGGAGACTGTCTATTTGACTCCATCGCACAACTCATCAATGATGGTCGAACAGCTACTGACATGAGACAATTAGCCGTAAATTACATGCGTAATCCTGAAAACGTTGATAAATTCGCGCCTTTTATGGGTGGAATAGAAGCCTTAAATTCACGTATTACACAAATGGACAATACCCTAGAATATGCAGATCAATTCGAGGTGATGGCGTTAGCATTTGCATTAAAAAAACAAATTATTATTATCTCAAATCACATTACCATGCCACCTGTAGGCAATCCGCAGGATTCCATACTCTACTTAAACCATTACCATAATACGGACAGTCAAACTGGGAAACAAGGCGGTCACTATGCTCCTATCAGATTAGCCAATAATGACCAGGAGAATGCAATTGCGATTGAATTAGGTCGCAGAAACGATATAGCCGCCGCAGCAGGCGCAG
>JBEKTV010000056.1:0-6808 GCA_049515675.1 Gammaproteobacteria bacterium
GATACCGTAGTCATAGATGTTAAATCCCTCACTTCTATCGCAGATTATATGATTATTACCAGCGGCCGCTCGACTCGGCATGTGAAATCAATTGCCGATCATGTTTTAGAAGCTGCTAAAAAACAAGGGATTATGCCTATTGGCGTTGAAGGTGAACAAGGCAGCGAATGGGTATTAGTGGATTTAGGCGATATTATTGTTCACGCCATGTTACCGGCCGTGCGTGAATATTATCAACTTGAGAAACTCTGGTCTTAACATGCAGATCCACATTCTCAGTGTCTGCGGCAAAGCGCCACAATGGGTGAGCGAAGGGTTTTTAACTTATTGCAAACGCTTACCCAAAGAAATAACCCTCAATTTAAAAGAAATTCCCGCCGCAAATCGCGCTACAAATTCAATTGCAAAATGTCTAGAACTGGAAGCCAAAAGTATTTTAGCTGCAATTCCAAAACAAAGTCTCGTGATTGCATTAGATGAGCGCGGGGCAATCTGGGACAGCGTGCAATTATCAGAAAAATTAAATCAATGGCAACTCAATCATCCGCAAGTGTGTTTATTAATTGGCGGCCCCGATGGTTTTCATCCATCGATACGCGAGCATGTGCATGAAACCTGGTCTTTATCCAAGCTCACTTTGCCACATGCACTTATCCGCGTTATACTTGCTGAACAAATATATCGTGCTTGGACTTTACTTAATAAGCACCCATACCACAGAACATGAAAAATCCGTATTTAAGAAATCACCTTGCAGAAGGACAATTATTTCGCAACCGCGTACTGGTGGCTTCTATTGTTATTATTGCTTTTTTCTGTTTGCTTGCGGTAAGACTTTATTATTTACAAATACAACAATTCACCACCTACTCCACACTTTCTGAGCAAAACCGGGTCACCTTATTACCGGTTACACCTAATCGTGGGCTAATTTATGACCGTAATGGTATTTTGCTGGTTGAAAATGTTCCTGCTTATAGTTTGCAAATTATTCCAGAAAAAGTCGATAACATTGCCAGCACCGTTGCCGCTATCAAAGCAATCATCCCCATTACCGAAGATGAGGAAAAGAATTTTTATCAACAATTAAAATTACGCCGGCGTTTTGAGGGCGTGCCACTTAAAGTGAATCTGGATGAAGAAACGGCTGCCAAATTTTCAGTCAACAGTTATCAATTCCCAGGCGTTAAAATCACTGCGGAGTTAATGCGTTATTATCCTTATCAAGATGCATTTTCTCACTCAATTGGTTATGTGGGCCGTATTAATCAACAAGAAATAGAAAAAATTGACCCCACTATTTACAGCGCAAGCCTTTATATCGGCAAAACCGGTATTGAACAATTTTATGAAACCGAACTGCGCGGCATGCCAGGTTATCAGCATGCGGAAACCAATGTGCGCGGACGTATTGTGCGTATGCTTAAAAATGAACCGCCTACACATGGTAATGATCTGCATTTGACCATGGATTATTTACTGCAAAGAGACAGTATTGCCGCCATGGAAGGCAAACGCGGCACCGTGATTGCGCTTGACCCAAATGATGGTGGCATTTTAGCATTTATCAGCGCGCCTGGTTTTGACCCTAATTTATTTGTGGAAGGCATAGGACAAGAAACCTACCAAGAACTATTGAATTCTTGGGAGCGTCCCTTATTTAATCGATTATTGCGCGGTCAATATCCACCTGCTTCCACAGTTAAACCGATTATTGCGCTACAAGCATTAGAATTAAATTATGTCACCCCCGAATATACTATTAGCGATCCTGGATTTTATCGCCTGCCAAACGTAAAACGTGCTTATCGCGATTGGCGTAAAGAAGGTCATGGTCGTGTTAATTTACATAAAGCGATTGTTGAATCTTGTGATACTTATTTTTATACGATCTCCAATCGCATGGGCATAGACCCTATCACCGATATTATGAAACAATTTGGTTTTGGTAAACCCACAGGCATAGATTTAATCGGCGAATTAAGTGGTGTTGCGCCCGGTAAAGATTGGAAGCGTGCAAATTTAAATGAACCTTGGTATCCAGGCGAAACATTAATTACTTCTATCGGGCAAGGTTTTACTTTAACAACACCACTGCAACTTGCGCAAATGTCTATGATGTTAGCCAATCGCGGTGCGCGCATACAGCCACGTTTAGTCGATTATATTGAAACGCCCACGGGTGACATTATTAAAAAAGAACCCGTCAATTCAACCTCTGCGCCCCCTAAAAATTCTGCGCATTGGGATTTAATCCAACAATCAGTTCGCGATGTTGTAGGCACACAACGCGGTACAGCGCATCGTATTGATAAATCACCCTATGCTATCGCTGGCAAAACCGGTACCGCGCAAGTATTTAGTTTGGGACAAAATGAAAAATATAATGCGAATTTATTAGATGAGCGCTTACGCGATCATTCATTATTTGTAGGTTATGCGCCCGCAGATAATCCGCAAATAGCGGTCGCAATTGTCTTAGAAAATAATACTGGCGCTGCTGATGTTGCCCAAAAAGTCATTGATAGTTATTTAGCAAGGATGAGCGAATGAGATCACTTTTAGGATTATCCACATTTGGGCGAAACGATTCGTTACAAAATCGTTTTTGGCAACAAATTCATTTAGACCCGGTATTATTAGGTTTGCTATTAGCACTGATTTCTCTAGGCTTAGTTATTTTAGCAAGCTCGGATGCACAAGATCCTGGTTTATTACATAGACAAATGATTCGTATTGGCGTGGCATTATTTTTAATGGTCGTCATTGCACAAATTCCAATTCGCTATTATTCCATAGCGGTGCCATGGTTATATGGCATTAGTTTATTATTATTAATTGCGGTGTTACTGATTGGTTATACCAGTAATGGCGCAAAAAGTTGGCTGAATTTAGGCTTTATGCGCTTTCAACCCTCGGAAATTATGAAACTCGCGCTGCCTATGTTAATTGCTTATTATTTTTCGAAACGACAATTACCCTGTAGTTTAAAAGAAGCCATAGTCGGTTTAATTCTTATTGCTATTCCATGTGCACTTATTGCAAAACAACCTGATTTAGGTACAACCACAATGATTGCCGCGAGCGGTTGCTTTGTATTATTTCTGGCAGGATTAAGCTGGCGTTATATTTTAGGCGCCGCTATCGCGGGAGCTGCGCTTTTACCTATTTTATGGAATTCATTACACGAATATCAGCGCGGACGGGTACTAACGTTTTTAAATCCTGAAAGCGATCCATTGGGCAGTGGTTATCAAATTATCCAATCTAAAATCGCCATTGGTTCTGGCGGTTTATTCGGTAAGGGCTGGATGAATGGCACGCAATCACATTTAGAATTTTTGCCTGAAGCGCATACGGATTTTGTGTTTGCAGTATTGGGCGAAGAATTTGGTTTAGCCGGTTCATTAGTCATGTTGTTACTCTATGCGCTTATCGTATTACGTGGTTTATATATTAGCGTGCATGCGCAAGATACTTTTTCACGTCTGCTGGCGGGCAGTTTAATTTTAACTTTCTGTTTTTATGTGTTTATTAACATTGGCATGGTGATGGGCTTATTCCCAGTGGTGGGTGTGCCTTTACCACTCATTAGTTATGGGGGTACCTCAATTGTGACTTTACTCGCAGGATTTGGTATTCTAATGTCTATTCATACGCATCGCAAATTGTTGGCCGATTAATCAAGGAAAAGAACATGAAAATAAACAAGTGGTTAGGCGTTTTTTTATGCTTTGTGATGAGTTCGGCGACAGCTGATATTAGCGATCGCAAAGATGTGCAAGCGTTCATCCAAGAAATGGTCAAACAACATGGCTTTAATGAAGCCGAAATGACCGCTGCATTTAAACAAGTCACGATTAATCAAAGTATTATTGATGCCATGAATCGCCCTGCAGAAAAAGTCAAACCTTGGTATGAATATGAGCAAATGTTTGTCACCAACGGCTCAGTGATTGCCGGTGTTAAATTCTGGAAAGACAATGAAGCCGCCCTTAATAAAGCACAAAAAACATACGGCGTACCGCCCGAAATTATTCTTGCCATTCTAGGTGTAGAAACTCGTTACGGGCAAAATACCGGCGGGTATTCTGTATTAACTGCATTATCAACCTTATCATTTGAATATCCAAGACGTAGTGAATTCTTTACCAGTGAATTAAAAGAGTTTTTTTTATTAACGCGTGAAGAAGGTGTTGATCCGACTACTTTAATGGGTTCATATGCAGGCGCCATGGGCAAACCCCAATTTATGCCTAGCAGTTATCGCCAATATGCCGTTGATTTTAGCGGTAATAAAAAGCGTGATATTTGGACCGATAATCAAGATGTCATAGGCAGCGTTGCCAATTATTTTAAATCCCATGGTTGGAAACAAGGCGAGCCGGTTACGTTTCAAGCAAAAGTCACAGGTGATGCTTATAAAAGTATTCCAGTAAATGAAATCAAACCGTTTATTTCTATAGCTGAGCTTAAAGCCAAAGGTGTTATTCCACGGGAAAAAATTAATTTAGACCCTAATGAATTAGCCACACTCATAGAATTGCAAGGCAAAGACGGTCCTGAATATTGGATAGGCTTAAATAATTTCGAAGCCATCATGCGCTATAATCCAAGAGTCATGTATGCCATGGCAGTATATGAACTGAGTAGAAAAATTAAAGCCTTACACGGATAGTTGGAGCATCAAGATTGAAACTGATTATTATTTTCATATTATCTTCATTGCTGATTGCTTGCGGCACCAGTAGTAACAAAACCAGCAGCAGATATGCACAAGAACATGATAGCGCGCCCAGTGATCCTGATGATGTCAGCAATGTTCCCGATGCGGTGCCAAAACATGAGCCCAAAAGTCGTTATGGCAATATGGATTCTTATGAAGTGTTTGGCAAACGTTATTACACCAAAGATTCCAGCGATGGTTATGTTGCGCAAGGCAAAGCGTCTTGGTATGGCACAAAATTTCATGGCGCCCGTACTTCTAGTGGTGAACCTTATGATATGTATAAAATGACCGCCGCACATACGACCCTGCCTTTACCTACTTATGCGCGTGTGACAAATACGGCTAATGGTAAAAGCGTGATTGTAAAAATTAATGATCGCGGACCATTTCATAGCGAACGTATTATTGATTTATCTTACGCTGCAGCAGCCCGAATTGGCATTTTGAATCAAGGTGTAGGACATGTAAAAGTAGAAGCCATAGATCCTAGTGATTTTAAAGGCGCGCCGACTCCAATTATGTCTGCAGAAAATAAACCAGCAACGCCTGCGCCCAAAACAAATCCAAAGACAGCAGCAGCACCCGCACAAGTTGCGAAAAATACAGATCCTACGCAAAAATATTATTTACAACTTGCAGCATTCGGTGATAAAACCTATGCAGAGAAAATGGTTAAAAACTTAGAGAATATGATTAATGAACCCATGCAAATCAGCCAAAAAAATCCATCTGATTTTTACCGCGTGCAAGTAGGTCCATTTGAAGATGCCAGCAGCGCAAAAGCATATGAATCAGAACTTGCCAGTATCATTGTCAATAAACCACTTTTAGTCACTGAATAATTTTAAAAGGAGCTTAAAATGAAATACACACTTATTCTCGCAACATTATTATCTTTTTTAATTGCTGGCTGTAATACTATGCATGGCGTTGGCCAAGATGTATCAGAAGGCGGCGAAGCGATTCAAAAAGCTGCGGATTAAGATTTTTACATTATATCTTCCGTCTTCGTAGAAATTTTCAAAAGCTGAATTCATAATTTCACCGGGATTCGTTAGGGGACCGACAGGATATTCTGATGCTAATGAACTATATTAATGCTTAATCCAACATTAATTTGAGGCTCATAATGCGTTTATTTTATAAGTATTTAACTTTTATATTTATTTTTACTAGCATCAGCGCTTTTGCGTCAACTTATCCCTTAACTGCCAATACAGAAGTATTTGGCAGCATGAGCACCGTGACGCCAAAAAAGAATGATACCTTTAGCTATTATGCGCATACTTATGATGTGGGCGCTTTTGCCATTATTAATGCTAATCCTGGCATTAATGAAAATTATCCGGATAAACAAACAAAACCCATTACCATTCCTGGTGAATTTATATTGCCCACCAAGCAAGATGGCATTGTCATTAATTTACCGGAGTTGCGGCTTTATTATTTTACCCCGGGTGAACTACACAGCTATCCAGTCAGTATTGGTCGTGTAGGTTGGAAAACACCTATACAAGAAGGTAAAATTGTGCAAAAAGAAAAAGATCCTTCTTGGATTGTACCTGATAGCATACTGGCGGAAAGTGAAGCGAAAGGCCATCCTATTGCCCCCGTATATGGACCAGGACCTAAAAATCCTTTAGGTCGATATGCCATGCATTTGAGCATTCCAGGTTATTTAATTCATGGTACTAATGCGCCCACCAGTATTGGCCGTAGGGTTTCTCACGGTTGTATTCGCATGTTCCCAAATGATATTGAAGAATTGTTCAACCTTGTACCCGTAGGTACGCCTGTTGCGTTAATTAATGAACCAGTAAAAGCTGGCTGGCGCGGCAATGAATTAAATTTGGAAATTCATCCTATTTTGGCAGAATATCCAATGTCTGATGATCAATTAAAAACCTTAGTGACTGATACGATTAATAATGCCGCTAAAGGCAAAACCGTTAAACTGGATGCTAATCAGATTGATAGAATGATCAAACAAAAATCAGGCATAGTTGAGGTGATTGCGAAAGGCTAATTGTTAGTTTTCAACATACTCATATAACCAGCACTGACTATAGCAGCAGCAAT
>JBEKTV010000057.1:0-6752 GCA_049515675.1 Gammaproteobacteria bacterium
TATAATACTTGGCTGGAAGTGAAGGATTATTTTATTAAGAAAACAAAACATTTGAAATATTAAACCTCAGGCCTTCGCTTTGGATTTTTTAATTACTCACATAATCGTAGATTTCAAAGTTTATCATGAAGATAGTAAAATATTATAAATTTTATTTTCCATGGCCTCAAGTCCTTCCGAGGAGCAAATTGCTATCCTATCTACTAAACTAGGGCAATAATTATAAACCTCTTCTTTTGAGATATTGTGCCAAATTGGTATTATTAAATTTTTCTTTTCCATTATTTCTCGATGAAAAATAGACTCAAATTCTGTTTTCGTCCAACCGCGGTTTTGAATAAAATTTGGAGATAAAACTAAAATACATTTTTTGCATTCCTTAAGTCCCTTATCAATGTTTTCTCTTAAGCTATCACCTACTTTAAGTGAGTATTCGTCATACCACACATTACACATCCGTTGCATCAGTCGATGACATAAGGGTTTGGCGATTTCCTCTTTATCTCTACTATCATGAGATAGGAATGCCATAGGTTTATGATCGAATTCCTGTCTTTTATGCGCATAGTTCATGCCTCTAATTTTTATGATTACATTCTTCCTTTTTTCTTCTTCTGATAAATAATTTAAAGCTGATGTTGTAAATTCTTTTTCTGTATATACATAAATTAAGTTTGTAAATGGCATTTCATGGAAATTAATTGATCTCTCATATGGTAATCCAGCTGCTATTTGAATTTTTTCTTTAACTGATAACGCAGTTTCTATATTTGTTAAGAAGTCGCATACATGACTTTCTTTTAAATTGTGATCAGGAATGTAATAAGAGAAGAAAATTGCATTTGAAACAAAATCCATATGAACTCTTCTAGTCAACGAACAAGATGCTATTTCTTTTTTTGTTATGGGATGACACTCTGAAATATTAAATGTATCACTATATGAAAGATAGTTTTTCATATCAGCTTGAAAATAACCATAAACTAATGAATTTGACATAACATATTACTCTCTACATTTAAGATAATGAATTTTGACATGATTTTTTTGAATTGTGAATAATTATATGAGTTGCGCGCTTTCAGCGCTTGAGATTTATTTATATCATTACCCAGGGTTACGCGCTGCGCGCTAGACCCTGGGCTAGAAAAATATTAGGCCTTCGGCCTAAGATTGAAGAATTTTTTATTTTTAAACATGAAACGCTCAAGGCCATTTGGGGCTGATTTTTAAATTTTCTGACCCAAAGGGGGTTTAAAAAGATGTTATTTGGGTCATTCCCCCCAAGTAAACACCCGCCAATTAGAACCCGTATTCGGTTCATCACTGTGGCGATTAGTGGTCATAGGATCATCATAATAAGGATCTACGTAATATGGTTCGCCTTCATTAGGCACCACTTTTGCGCCGGCGCGGCCGTAGTGATCGTAATATGGCGTCACAGTAATATCTGCTCTATCTAGAAATAAATGTTCGAGAATACTTTGTTCGATTAACATTTCTTCGACTTCTTCGCTGTCTTTATCTTCTTTGCTGTTGGATTCGGCCAGCACTTCACGATTATTCGCATGTGCTACATTTGCAAATAATACCGCGCTTAATAAAACTAAAAATGGTTTGCGCATTTGATTCTCCCTTTATGCAACCGGCAATGTAACGCCTTTTTGTCCTTGGTATTTTCCGCCTCTATCTAAATACGATATGGCGCACTCTTCATCTCCTTGTAAGAATAGCATCTGCGCGACGCCCTCAAAGGCATATATTTTTGCAGGCAGTGGAGTGGTATTGGAAAACTCTAAAGTCACATGTCCTTCCCACTCAGGTTCTAGGGGCGTGACATTTACAATAATACCGCAACGGGCATAAGTTGATTTGCCTAAACAAATCGTGAGCACATTACGTGGAATGCGAAAATATTCGACAGTTCTTGCGAGCGCAAATGAATTTGGCGGAATAATACAGACATTGGATTTTACATCCACAAAGCTATTGGCATCAAAGGCTTTGGGATCAACAATGGCGGAATTAATATTGGTAAAGATTTTAAATTCATCGGCGCAGCGCACATCATAACCGTAACTTGAGGTGCCATAGGAAATCACGCGTTTATCTTCATGATAGCGTACTTGAGTTGGCGAAAATGGGGTAATCATTCCAGCGCCAGCCATTTTATTAATCCATTTGTCTGATTTGATTGACATAATTAATCCTTCTTTTTCGTATGTTCAACGACTACTTTGGGTAGAATATGTGCAAAACTAGGTTTTTGCAATGCTAATTGCTGGCTCACTTGCTTGGCTATTTCAGTATAAATCGGTGTCACGATAGGCTTACCCGCATCACTGCGCTCGCGAATATGAATATCTAATGGTATTTGTCCTAATAAAGGCACATTATGGGTTTTGGCAAATTCCACAGCGCCGCCTTGACCAAAAATAGCTTCATGATGACCGCAGGCAGAACAAGTGTGGCCGCTCATATTTTCAATAATCCCTAATACCGGCACATTTACTTTTGCAAACATGGCTTGCGCACGCTCAACATCTAATAAAGCCAAATCTTGTGGTGTAGTAACAAGAATAGCCGCATTCACAGGAATCTTTTGCGCCATAGTCAGCTGAATATCCCCAGTACCCGGCGGTAAATCTAATAATAAATAATCTAATTTATCCCAAGCCGTATCATTTAATAATTGCATCAAAGCGCCACTGACCATAGGACCACGCCAAATCATGGCCGCTTGGGTATCGACTAAAAATCCAATCGACATGACTTGTATGCCATGAGAAATTAAAGGCTGCATTTTATTATCGATAATTTCAGGCTTACCGCTTAAACCTAATAATAAAGGCTGACTTGGGCCATAAATATCGGCATCTAAAATGCCAACCCTAGCACCCGTTTCTTTTAAGGCCAAAGCCAAGTTAGTCGTGACTGTTGATTTACCAACACCACCTTTACCACTTGCTATCGCTATAATTGTTTTGACCCCAGTGATATGCATATTATCTCTTTAATTACAAAGGGAATTATTATACCATACTGTCATGCGCGAAATTATTATCACCAATGCCCTACCCTATGCCAACGGCCCCCTACATTTAGGCCATATGCTGGGTTATATTCAAGCCGATATTTGGGCGCGGTTTTTGCGATTGCAAGGTCATCGAGTTTGGCATGTTTGTGGCGATGATGCGCATGGTACGCCGATTATGTTGCATGCTGAAAAATTAGGGATTGCGCCGGAGGAAATGGTGGCGCAGATTAAAGTGTTACACGAACGGGATTTTAATGAATTTAATATTGCCTTTGATAATTTTTATACGACGCATTCTGAAGAAAATAAACAACTCACCGATCATATTTATTTACGTTTAAAAGAACACCAGCATATTTTTGAAAAAAATATTAAGCATGCGTTTGATCCAGAAAAAAATATGTTTTTGCCAGATCGTTATGTCAAAGGCGAATGTCCGCGTTGTCATGCTAAAGATCAATATGGTGATAGTTGTGAAGTCTGTGGTGCGACTTATGCGCCTACAGATCTAATTAATCCCGTTTCGGTGTTATCCGGGGCTACGCCTATTGAAAAAGAATCTATCCATTTCTTTTTTAATTTACCTGAATTTGAAGCCCTGTTGCGCACCTGGTTAAACGATGGTCATCTACAAGATGAAGTGCGTAATAAATTACAAGAATGGTTCGAAGCAGGCTTGCAAGCTTGGGATATCAGCCGTGATGCACCTTATTTTGGCTTTGAAATCCCAGGCGCTCCCGGTAAATATTTTTATGTATGGTTAGATGCGCCTATTGGTTATATGGCGAGTTTACTCAATTTAAGCAAGCGCAATCCCCTGCTTGATTTTCCAAAAATTTGGCATAAAGATTCGCCTATGGAATTACATCATTTTATCGGTAAAGACATTATGTATTTTCATGCGCTGTTTTGGCCTGCGGTTTTACATGGCGCGGGTTATCGCTTACCTACCAGTATTTTTGCCAATGGCTTTTTAACCATTAATGGTTTTAAAATGTCAAAATCACGCGGTACGTTTATTAAAGCGCGCAGTTATTTAGAACATCTAAATCCAGAATACTTGCGTTATTATTTTGCGACTAAATTAAATCGCAATATTGATGATTTAGATTTTAATACCGATGATTTTATCGCGCGGGTGAATTCTGATTTAGTCGGTAAATTTGTCAATATCGCAAGCCGATGTGCGAAAATGATTAATAGCAATTTTGATAATCGCTTAAGCAGCGAATTAATTTCTCCAGAATTGTTTAATCATTTTGTGCATGTAGGTGAGCAGCTTGAGCAACTTTATGAACAACGCGATTTTTCTAAAGCAATGCGTGAAATTATGACGCTTGCAGATAGTGCCAATCAAATGATTGATACGCATAAGCCTTGGGCATTGATTAAAAATCCTGACACACAAAGTGAAGCGCACAAGGTGTGCACATTAGGTTTAAATTTATTCCGCCAATTGGTGGTATTTTTAAAACCAGTTTTACCCGAGCTTGCTGCAAAAGCTGAAGACTTTTTAGAAATTGAACCGCTTAGCTGGGATGATCATGAAAAACCCTTACTCAACCATACAATTAACGTGTATGAACCTTTACTACAACGCATTGATATTAAACAGGTGAACGCCATGATGGAAACTGAAAAACCCGAAGTTTTAGCGCCGGTATTAAAAGATGCTAAACCCGAAATTACCATAGATGATTTTAATAAAATCGATTTGCGAGTTGCAAAAGTAATTTCTGCTGCGCATGTGGAAGGTGCTGATAAACTGATTCAATTACATGTTGAATTAGATGGTCACACACGACAAATATTTGCGGGAATTAAATCTGCGTATCAACCTGAAGATTTAGTCGGCAAGCAAGTCGTGATTGTTGCGAATTTAAAACCAAGACAAATGCGCTTTGGTTTATCAGAAGGTATGGTATTGTGCGCATCTAGTGATAATGCGCTTTGCATTGTGCAGCCACAAAATGAAATCAACACTGGCGCTACGGTTAAATAATGACGAGTAAAATTGCATTTATTCGCGAAGCTGAATGCATAGGTTGTATTAAATGTATTAAAGCTTGTTCTGATAATGCGATTTTGGGCGCGCGTAAGCAAATGCATACGATTATTACTGATTTGTGCACGGGTTGTGAAGATTGTATTGCGGTGTGTCCGGTGGATTGTATTGAGATGGTTCCGTCATTGTTCGCTGCGCGCGGCAATCCAGGTTCTGAAGCGAATGTTAATATTGAACCTGGATTGCCGCGGTACGCTCGCAATGACGGGGACAAAAAAGATCTGATTGCAGAAGCTGTAAAAAGAACACTAGCACGTCGTGGATGGAAAAGCTCATGACCCCACAAAAATGTCTTGAAATTTTTAAACGTTTTAAAAAGCAAAATCCTAAACCCACCACAGAATTACATTATAAATCCACATATGAATTATTAGTTGCAGTGATTTTATCCGCGCAAGCTTTGGATGCAAGCGTGAATAAAGCAACCGCGGAATTATTCAAACATGCCAATACACCGCAAAAAATACTGGATTTAGGTTTGACCGGCTTAAAAAAATATATTAAAACCATAGGGCTTTATAATAACAAAGCCAAAAATATTATGGCTATGAGTAAAATTTTGTTAGCGCAACATCACGGTAAAGTGCCCAATGATCGCAAATCTTTAGAAGCCCTACCCGGCGTTGGCCGCAAAACTGCAAATGTGATTTTAAATACTGCATTTGGCGAGCCTGTGATTGCGGTTGATACCCATATTTTTCGCGTCTCTCAACGTATTGGTTTGGCCCATGGCAAAACCCCACTTGCGATTGAACAGCAATTGGAAAAAACCATTCCCCCTGAATATCTTCATGATGCCCATCATTGGCTGATTTTACACGGCCGTTATGTGTGCGTTGCCCGTAAACCCAAATGCCCGGAATGTATTATAAAAGATTTGTGTGAATATCCAGATAAAACGGTATAATGTGTGGGTGTGTCTTTTCTTATTAATAAAAGGAGTTTTTATCATGTCTATCGTTAAAAATCTAAGTAAAGTAATCGGTTTGGCAGCTGCTGGGGTGTTATTCGCAGGTAGCGTATTCGCTAATATGGATTATGCGGCGAAAAAAGACGAGTTTATGAAAAGCCTTAATCTTACCGCTGAACAACAAACACAAGTCGATAAAATCATGGAACAAAGCCACGCTGAACGTGCCGCGATTATGAAAAAATATGAAGGTATGAAAGGTCCAGAAAAAATGAAAGCAATGCGTCCTGAAGTGGAAACCTTACATGCTAAAACTCAAGGCGAATTGGCTGCGGTGTTAAATGATGATCAAATGGAAAAGTTAATGCAATTCCAAGATGAAATGATGTCTCAAGCTAAAGCGAAAAGAGCTCAGTAATTAGATTGTGCGTTTATGTCCCATCACCTTGCATTATTGCAGGGTGATGGACATTTAAAATATTATGAAAAACATTATTCTCGGTATCACACTCTCAGCCCTGCTTGCCCTTGGTGCTTTATGGCTAGCAACATTATTTCCATCTCTTGTTTTGAGCCCATTAATCATAGGCGTTTTACTAGGCCTTGGTATCGGGAATATATTCGGCAAAAAATTACATCACCACATCGATAAAGGTCTAGGCATTGGTACCAAACAAATTTTACGTTTAGGCGTGATTTTATATGGCTTTCGCATTACTGTAGATGGTTTATTTGCTATA
>JBEKTV010000058.1:0-6592 GCA_049515675.1 Gammaproteobacteria bacterium
GCTGCCAAAATCAGGAATAACCGTATCATCTGCAATCACAGGAATAGTTCTGCCGGTTAAAGGTAATTGCAATTGTTGACCAATTAAATGCTGATAACGTGGATCATCTGGATGTACCACTACAGCTTGGTCGCCAAATAAAGTTTCAGGACGCGTCGTTGCTACAATAATATATTCATTAGGATTATCATTGAGTGGATAACGTAAATGCCATAAAAAGCTGTCTTCTTCTTCGCTTATTACTTCCAAATCAGAAATCGCGGTTTTAAAATGTGGGTCCCAGTTCACTAATCTTTTTTTACGATAAATTAAGCCTTCATCATATAAACGAATAAATACTTCGCGCACCGCATGTGATAATCCTGGGTCCATAGTAAAACGCTCGCGCGTCCAATCTGTGGATGCACCCATGCGACGTAATTGCCCAGTAATCGTATTTCCAGATTGTTCTTTCCACTGCCAAACACGTGTTTCAAATTTATCGCGACCTAAATCATGACGGGAAATATTTTCTTGCGAAAGTTCTCGCTCAACCACCATTTGTGTGGCAATACCCGCATGATCGGTACCGACTTGCCAATGGGTATTTTCACCTAACATACGATGATAACGTACCAGGCAATCCATAAGACTTGCTTCTAACGCATGTCCCATATGCAAACTTCCGGTCACATTAGGCGGTGGAATCATTAAACAAAAAGGTTTGCCGTTTCCACTGGCTTGAAAATAGCCAGCATTTTCCCAAGTTTCATACCATTTATGTTCAATGATTTTAGGATCGTAAGTTTTATCCATTATTTTGCTTTATCAATTAAAAATTGGCTTAACAGTGGAACGGGACGGCCTGTCGCATACGCTTTTTTCTGTCTGACGTGTGCTGTACCGGCAATATCTAAATGCGCCCAGTGAAATTTTTCAGTAAAACGTGCTAAAAAGCTCGCACCAATAATAGTGCCTGCTTCGCCACCGACATTATTCATATCGGCAAATTGGCTGTCTAAACCTTCTTGATATTCAGGCCATAAAGGTAATTGCCAGGCGCGGTCAAATGTTTCATTGCCCGCTTTTAATAAATCATCGGCAAGCGCTTGATGATTAGATAATAAGCCACTTGCTTGATTACCTAAAGCCACAATTACAGCACCTGTTAAGGTTGCAACATCAACAACACATTCAGGTTTGAAACGTTCACAATAAGTAAGCGCATCACACAATACTAAACGTCCTTCCGCATCGGTATTACCAATTTCTACAGTGAGTCCTGCCATGGTTTTAATAATATCATCTGGGCGGGTAGCATGACCATCAGGCATATTTTCTGCGCTTGCAATTACCATCACAATATTTAGGGGTAATTTTAAGGCAACAGCCACTTGCAGTGCGCCAAATACACTAGCAGCACCACACATATCATATTTCATGCCATTAATCCCAGTGCTGGGTTTTAGATTAATGCCACCCGTGTCAAAGGTAATGCCTTTGCCGACAAGTACAATCGGTTTTTGTGATTTCTTACCGCCGTTATATTCAAGTACGATTAATTGCGATTCGTTATCACTGCCTTGGCCCACAGCTAATAAAGCACCCATGCCAAGTTTTGCCATTTCCTTTTCACCTAGCACTGTACATTTAACCGTTTTATGTTTTTTGGCAAAGTCGCTTGCAGCTTTTGCAATGTATTTTGGATTGCAAATATTAGCGGGTGTATTTTCAAGATCTTTGGCATTATTCATGGCGTGTGCAATCGCAACACCTTCTTTGATGGCTTGTTTTGCATGCTCGAGATCTGCTTTAGGTGTTACAAAGGTAAAGCTTTTAAATGTTTTATCATTATTGTCTTTTTTGCTTTTGAAATCATTAAACTGATAAAGTGCAGCATTAACGTGAATAATTGTATGACGAATTTTCCAAGGTAGCGATCTTTTTTTGCAAATGACTTCAGGGAGTAAGCACAAAATGTCTTTTGCATTTGTTTGTTGCAAACTGGCAATCATTTGAGTCACCAAGTCTTGATATTTTGCTTCAGTCAGCTCATCTTTTTTGCCACAGCCTATTAGTAATACGCGTTTAGCTTTAATACCTGGCACATCGTGTAACAGTAGCGTTTGCTTAAATTTGCCGGTCATATCGCCGGTTTTTAATATTTTGTTGAGATGTGGGTTAGCGAGTTTATCTTCATCGCTGTAAACGGGTAAAACAAGGGCGTCCGCTTGTTCATTTTCTGCCGGGATGGTTTTGACGAGATAGTCCATTGTGTGCTCCAATCATTATTTTGTAGAAGGTTCTAGCCTAATTAATCCTGTACATTGTACCGTCAAATTATCTATAATGGTACTATTACATAGGTGCCTACAGTGCGTAATTCCATCATTTCCAAATACGTTATCAAAGAAGTTATACTCGCCACAACCGCCGTATTGTTAGTTTTATTGCTAATTAGCTTATCCAATGCTTTTGTTAAATACTTGGCCGATGCTGCACAAGGCTTATTGTCCCTAGGATTGGTGTTATATGTGTTAATCCTCAATATACCGTTTTTAGCGAGCTTTTTACTGCCCTTATCATTTTTCTTTGGCATTGTTTTGGGTGTAGGGCGACTTTATGCGGATTCGGAAATGACGGCTTTACGCGCCTGCGGTTATGGCCGGTTAGAATTATTCAAAACCCTGCTGATTCCCGCAGGATTTATCATGTTACTCACCGGCTTATTAAACTTTTATTGGGCGCCGCATTATATGCATCAACTCACCAAAGTCATTGCCAATGCCGAGCAAGATTTACTGGCGCGTATGATTTTACCCGGGCGCTTTCAAGCAACACCGGATGGCCAGTATGTGATTTATATCGAACATTTCAATGCAGATAAACAACAAGCCGAAGGCGTTTTTATCGCCGAGCAAAAAAAATTGGAGAAAGGCGCGAATGTGCTGACCAGTGCCAGTGCAAAACAATGGACAGACCCGCAAACCAATAGCAATTATATTGTGCTGCAAAATGGCGAGCGTTATTTTGGTATTCCAGGACAAGCTGATTATCAACAAATGACGTTTGATGAATACGGTGTACGCCTTATGCAAAAAGAACCAGACTATCAGTTGCGCGAGCGGGTACAAAGTACGCAAGCCTTACGTGCCGCCAATACTCCCAAAAGTCATGCAGAATTACAATGGCGAATATCACTCACCTTATCGGTATTAGTGATGATGATTTTGGCATTAATGTTATCAGAATTAAAACCCCGTCAAGGTAAGTATGCGAATGCCTTACCCGCCATTTTAATTATTATTGTCTACACCAATTTTTTAATTCTCGCTAAAGGCTGGGTAGAAGATGGCAAGATCAATGCCAGCATTGGCATGTATTGGGTTGTGGTCATAGGATTATGTTTAGGCTTAGCCTGGTTTGCACATCGCACGCGTTTATGGCAGGGGAGTAAAAAATAATGCTTTATCAAATCCCTAAATATATCGGCACCACTTTATTCATTACCACCATTCCCATTGTATTTTTAGTATTAGGCGTAGATTTTTTATTTGCTTTTATTCATGAATTAGGCGGCGTAGGGCAAGGTCATTTTACCACATGGAATGCATTTGTTTATGTAGTAGGTACTTTACCAAGACGCTTATACGAATTATTTCCCATGACGAGTTTAGTCGGCGTGTTATTAGGTTTAGGTTTATTAGCAAGTCATAGCGAACTGATTGTGATGCGCTCAAGCGGCATTTCTATTTTACGTATTAGTTTTATCGTATTTCAATGGGCATTAGTGTTAGCTGTTTTAATGGGTTTAATGGGCGAATTTATTGTGCCAAAAACAGAATATTGGGCTGATGCCTATAAAGTGCGTGCACGTAGCGGCGGTCAAGCGGTACTCACTGTACAAGGGACTTGGGTGCGAGATGAAAATCATTTCATTCATATTGCGAAAATCAAAGGTGATGCACATATGCAAGATATCACTGATTACGAATTTGATGAAAATCTGTCCTTAAAAAGCGTGACGTTTATTAAAGATGCAGTTTATCAAGATAATCATTG
The DNA here is from genome assembly GCA_049515675.1 of Gammaproteobacteria bacterium. Taxonomy (GTDB): domain Bacteria; phylum Pseudomonadota; class Gammaproteobacteria; order JABCZS01; family JABCZS01; genus JABCZS01. The sequence goes on from JBEKTV010000058.1 coordinate 4,042, forward strand.
GCAATTTAATGATATCAATAAAACCACTATGGGCCGAGCTAAGCTCACAACCGCGTCGATTGCACAAACGACGCAAGAAAAATGGATAGACCCACATATTTTAAACGTGGCACTGGTAGACCCTGATGATTTATCCATGCGAGGACTTTGGCAATATGCGGATTATTTACAGGGCAATGGCTTAGATAACAAGCCGTATTTATTGAATTTTTGGAAAAAAGCCTTGCAGCCTTTGGCTATAATTGTCATGATGCTATTGTCTGTGCCCTTTATTTTTGGCCCCTTGCGTAGCGCATCTATGGGGCTGCGCTTGTTAGCTGGCATTATTATGGGCTTTAGTTTTTATGTGTTATCAGAAGTTTTTGGACCACTTGCGCTAGTGTATCAATGGCCACCATTGTTAGCAGCGCTTGCACCGATTATTATTTTTGGTGCAATTGCGATAGCGTTAGGAACAAGAAAAAATATTTAAGGGCAAATTATGAGTCAATATCGTTTTCCAGAAGATCCATTTGCAGTACGCGAGAGCGAAAAATATGCAACACCGCTGCCAAGTCGTGAATATATTTTACAAGTTTTAGAGCAAAAAAATAAACCTACAACGCTTGATGATTTAATCAAACATTTTGATCTCAATGAAGATGAAATCGAAGCGTTTGAATTTAGATTAAAAGCCATGGAACGTGACGCGCAAGTGGTGCGCAATCGCCGCGGTGGTTATGGCTTGCTGGATAAAATGTCACTGATTGCAGGACGCGTAGTTGCGCATCGTGATGGTTATGGATTTTTAATTCCTGATGATGGCAGTGCAGATTTATATTTATCGCATTATGAAATGCGTCAAGTATTTCACAATGATAGAGTATTGGTGCGTGAAATTGAAAGTTCGCGCCGCGGCCGTGAAGGCAGTATTGTGCGTGTGCTTGAACGTAACACCGAAGAAGTCGTTGGCCGTTATTTTGAAGAACATGGCATGCCTATGTTATCCCCTGAAAACAAGCATATTCCGCAAGATATTTTTATTAGTAAAGACTCAGAAACGCAAGTGAAACCTGGGCAAATGGTGGTCGCAACACTGATTCAATATCCAAGTAAACGCAATCCTGCAATTGCAAAAATTACTGAAGTGTTGGGTGCGCACATGGCGCCGGGTATGGAAATTGATGTAGCGATTCGTTCATATCAATTACCACATACTTGGTCATTGCAAACAAATGATGAAATTAAAGCTTATGATCATCATGTTAATGAACAAGATAAAAGAGGGCGCGAAGATATTCGGCTTTTACCTTTAGTCACTATTGATGGTGCGACCGCTCGCGATTTTGATGATGCGGTTTATTGTGAGAAATTAAAAAATGGCGATTTTAAATTATATGTGGCTATTGCGGATGTCAGTCATTATGTTAAACCCAATACTGCTTTAGACCATGATGCCTTTGAGCGTGGAAATTCGGTGTATTTTCCCGATAAAGTGATTCCCATGTTGCCTACGATTTTATCCAATGAATTATGTTCGTTAAATCCAAAGGTCGATCGCTTATGTATGGTGTGCGAAGCCATTATCGATAAAAAAGGTCAAGTCAAGAAAACCCGCTTTTTTGAAGGACTAATGCAATCACATGCGCGCTTAACCTACAAAAAAGTAGCGGATTATCTAGAAGGCGTTGAAACATCAATAGATGATTATTTATTACCGCATCTAGATAGTCTGCATGCATTATTTAAAGTATTACTGACAGAACGTGAACATCGCGGCGCGATTTCATTTGAAACCGTCGAAACCGAAATTGTTTTTGATAAAAACCGAAAAATTAAAAATATTGTGCCGACTTCAAGAAATATCGCTCATCAAATAATTGAAGAGTGTATGTTGGTCGCCAACGTCGCGGCTGCTGAATTTTTAGCAAAACAAAAACTACCTTTGTTATATCGAGTTCATGATAGACCTACACCTGAGAAGTTATTACAATTACGGGTATTTTTACAGCAATTAGGTTTAACTTTAGGTGGCGGCGAAAAACCAACTCCCAAAGATTATTCCAAATTACTGGCTTTAACAAGACCAAGAGAAGATGCGCATTTATTACAAACAGTATTATTACGCTCTATGGCGCAAGCACAATATTCACCAGAAAATATCGGCCATTTTGGTTTAGCTTATGAATCCTATACGCATTTTACCTCTCCGATTCGTCGTTATCCTGATTTATTAGTCCATCGCGCGATTCGTGCCGCTATACAAAATAAAAAACGTGAAATACAGGATATGGAAAGTAAAATGCAATTGTGTGCCGAACATTGCTCAATGACAGAACGCAGAGCTGATGAAGCTACGCGCGATGTCACCACTTGGCTTAAATGTGAATATATGCTCGATAAAGTCGGCGAGACTTTTACCGGTATTATTTCGGGTGTAACTGGTTTTGGTTTATTTGTAGAGTTAAAAGATATTTATGTGGAAGGTTTAGTACATGTGTCTACTTTGGCAAATGATTATTATACTTTTGATGAAAAGACGCATAGTTTATGCGGCGAGCGTAGTCGCACT
>JBEKTV010000059.1:0-6576 GCA_049515675.1 Gammaproteobacteria bacterium
ACTCAAAATAAACACAAAAGGTGAATATGAAATTTTTCCATTTTGGAGTTTATATACTATTAAAGAAACATCTAAAAAAATAACGTCAAAAAAATCTGATGAAGATTTGTTACAAGAGCTGCATGATTTACTCAATGATGCTGTACAACGACGTATGGTTTCTGATGTACCTATTGGCTCACTACTTTCAGGTGGAATTGATTCTTCATTAATAACAGCTCTTATGATAAGAAATAGTAATCAACAAATTAATACTTTTTCCATCGGTTTTAATGAATCTAAATATAATGAAGCACCTTATGCCAAAGAAGTAGCAAAGCATTTAGGTACAAATCATCATGAATTATATGTCAATTCAAATGATGCATTAAATTTAGTTGAAAAATTGCCTCAATGGTATGATGAACCATTTGCTGATCATTCACAAATTCCTACTCTTATGCTTTGTGCAATGGCAAAAAAACACGCTACGGTTGTTTTATCCGGTGATGGTGGCGATGAATTGTTTGCGGGTTATACGCGTTATCGTGATACTTTGAAACAATGGCAAAGGATTTGTTTATTTCCTTATTCTATACGACTAAGAATTGCAAAAGCTATTCAAACTATTTCCGCAAATACTATCAATCATTTTAGCCCTAAAATTACCAGACGTTTACATCACATTTCACAGATTTTGAGCATGGAAAAATTAGATGATCTTTATCGTAGTAAGTGTAGTGTATGGGAATCCCCTGAAACAATCCTGATAAATGCACAGGAAACAAAAAATATGTGGGAAGATAATATAATCCAAAAATCAACTTCAAATATCTTAGAGCGAATAATGCTTATTGATATTCACTCTTATTTACCAGATGACATTTTAACTAAAGTGGATAGAGCTAGCATGAGTGTTGCCCTTGAGGTGCGAGTACCGATCATTGATCATCGTGTGGTTGAACTTGCATCACAACTACCTATACATATGAAATTAAGAAATCAACGAACAAAATGGGCCTTACGACAAATTTTATATCAATACGTTCCACAGCATCTTATCGAACGACGTAAAAAAGGTTTTGGAATGCCATTAGATCCTTGGTTACGCGGACCATTGAGAGACTGGGCAGAAAATTTACTCGGTGAAAACAGACTTAAATCTCAAGAATTATTTGAGCACAAACCTGTTCGTGATTGCTGGAATAAATTTTTATCAGGGACGAGCTGCGGTAATTTAATTTGGATCGTTTTAATGACACAAGCATGGATAGATGCTAACCCGGATGTTTCTTTATAATACCCGAATACCGTTGGCAGTACGAGCAATGATTATATTTATAAATAATTTCCTTTAATTAGCTATTGTATGCAAAATTTCTTCATTTACTTTATTCACATCAAATTTTTCTTCTGCAAGTTTACGACTTTTCTGTCCCATTTCTTCACATATCATTGGATTTTCAATAAAGTTTTTCATAGCATCTGCTAATTGTTCTGCATTTTTAATAGGCACCAAATAACCATTAACGCCCTGCTCTACAGTTTCTTTACATCCTGGCGCATCGGTTGTGACTATGGCTCTACCCATAGCTAATGCTTCTAATGCGGCGCGCGAGACGCCTTCGTGGTAAGAAGGTAAAACAAATACTGATGATTCTGCTAAAACTTTATGTAAACTTGGCAACATGCCTAAATATTCGATAATACCTTCATTTATCCAAGCATCCAGTTCTTCTTGTGTAATCGATGTTGGATTTAAATGAATTTCCCCTGCGACTTTAAATTGAATCTGTGGATATTGTTTTTTTAGTATGCGCGCGGCTTTTACATATTCGACTATACCTTTATCACGCACCAGACGCGCGGCAAATAAGAATGATATTTTGTGCGGCATTGGTGTTAATGGATATTCGTTTAAATCTATACCTGATCCTGCAACGATTTGGGTTTTTTCTTTTTTGACTAATTGGTTAGCGACAAATAAATCTCTATCATCGATATTTTGAAAAAAAACTGTTTTCATAGAGCCAAGAGCGTATCGATATAAAAAACATACGAATTGATGTAAAAAATAGTATTTTCCCGATTGATTGCGCATTGCAAAGCCTGCGCCGGTAATTATCGCATAGACATTAGGCACTTTGAGTATCCGCGCAACCATTCCGCCATACAAGACTGGCTTAATGCGACAAGCAAAAACGTATTCGCATTTTTCCTGTTTCATTAATCGATAAAGCGTGATGATATAACGCAAATCTGCGATAGGATTAATGCTGGCATTATTCATGGGTGTATAAACAACGCGTCCGCCCATTTCTTCAATTGTATGCGTAGGGGGATCATCTGCTAGCGGAGGAACACTCACCACCACTTCAAATTTTTTGTTGATAAAAGCTTTGATCAACGCGCCACGAAATGAAACCAGGCTTTTGAGATAATTATCTACAAATAATATCTTAGCCATTAGCCTCGCCACGTCCTATGCCGTAGTAATGAAAACCAGCATTTTTCATTTGTGCTGGGTCATAAATATTGCGTCCATCAAAAATGACTGGTTGTTTAAGATTTTGTTTGATTAAGTTTAAATCCACAGTTTTAAATTCATCCCAATCAGTGAGAATAACTAAACCATCAGCATCTTTAAGTGCATCATTTAAATTTTTACAATAAATTAAATTCTCACGCTCGCCGTAGGTTTTATGAAATAAGGGCATGGCCATAGGATCATATATTTGCACGATTGCCTGTTCTGCGAGTAATGCTTCTATCATGACGCGTGAAGGTGATTCACGAATATCATCAGTATTTTTCTTAAATGCAAGTCCCCAGATGGCGATGCGTTTGCCTTTGATGTCTTGTTTAAAATAATGTTTAATTTTGGTGAGCAGGCGCAGTTTTTGATGGTCATTTATTAATTCTACGCTCTCAAGTAAAGGCACAGATACACCATATTCTTTAGCAATCGTGCGCAGTGCTTTAATGTCTTTTGGAAAACATGAACCGCCGTATCCACAACCGGCATAAAGTACATGTGGGCCAATACGATCATCAAGTGATAATACTTGACGAACAATATCAATATCAGCGCGAAATTCATCGGCAAGACAGCTCATTTCATTCATAAAACTAATGCGGGTTGCAAGCATGGCATTTGCTGCATATTTTGATAATTCTGCTGATGGAATATCCATAGATAAAAATGGAATTTTTTTATCAATAAAATATTGATATAAAGCACGCATAGGTTTATCAGCACGTGGATCATTTAAGCCCACCACAATCCTGTCTGGATTTTGACTATTAAATACGGCTTCACCTTGGCGTAAAAATTCTGGATTAAATACAACATCCACATTGAAATCAACGCTGCGCTCCGCCAATTTTTTGTTAATTAATTCTGCAACTTTTTTTGTAGTGCCCACAGGGACAGTTGATTTAACCACAACACATTTATAATTATTTGCATATTGCCCAATTGCATCGGCAACATTCCAAACCGCGGATAAATCAGCTGAGCCATCTTTGCTCTCTGGCGTGCCTACAGTAATAATAATATAAGTACTTTGTTCAATGCCGGTTTTAATATCATCAGTAAAATGTATATTGTTTTTGGCAAGACCTTTTTGCAACAGTGGTTGTAAATCAGGTTCATAAAAAGGCACTTCGCCCTTTTTAAAAGCATTGATCCATTCGATATTACGATCAACACAAATCACATCACAACCTTGGTCAGCAAAACACGCGCCGGTTACTAACCCCACATGACCTGATCCAATTACTGCAACTTTTAACATATTCTACCCTTTAAAATAATCTTTATACCATTCAATAAAACGATCCATACCGTCTGTGAGATGAGTTGTAGGTTCACAAGCAAAATCCCGTTTAAGTTTTTCTATATTCGCACAAGTCATCAGCACATCTGCAGGTTGTGGTGGCAGAAAATTTTTGATGGCTTTTTTCTGCAGCTTGTCTTCCAGCAATTCAATCATACTCAGCAATTGTACGGGCTGATTATGGCCGATGTTATAAATTTCATGCGGCACTGCGTCATGCTGAATTTGTGGCTTATCTATCATACAAATCAGCGCTTTGACCACATCATCGATATAAGTAAAATCTCGCAACGAATCCCCGCCATTATATATATCTATAGGTTTACCGGCAAGAATGTTAGCCGTGAAGGTAAATAAGGCCATATCAGGGCGGCCCCAGGGTCCATAAACGGTAAAAAATCTAAGACCTGTACAAGGGAGTTTATGAACGCTGGCATAACTATAAGCCATCAGTTCGTTGGCTTTTTTAGTAGCGGCATAAAATGAGGCGGGTTCTATACAAGGTTCATCTTCTGAAAATGGGGCTTTGGAGTTGTTGCCATAAACAGAGCTGCTAGAAGCGTATATTAAATGGGCCAGTTTGGCCGCTTTACAGGCTTCTAGAATATTCAAAAAGCCGACAATATTGGCATCTACATAAGCCATAGGATTTTCAATAGAATAACGCACGCCAGCTTGGGCGGCGAGATGAACGACTTTATCAAAGCTGTGTTTGGCAAATATAGCTTTGATGGCGTCAGTGTCAGCAAGGTCGCATTTGATAAAAGTAAAATTGGGGAATGTTTGCAGCTGTGCTAGGCGGGCTTGCTTTAAATTAACGTCATAATAATTATTTAAGTTATCAAGACTTACAACTTCATCGCCGCGCTTTAACAATTGCAAAGCGAGATGAAAGCCGATAAAGCCGGCGGCGCCTGTGACCAATAGTTTCATAGCTAACAAATTCCAGCGTGGAGTAATTTTATACATGGTGACGCAACATGTTACGTCCCTACACTATTTTATAATAATTATCAGAGATTTAGTATTAAATTTAATGGGGATTCATAAGTGACTTAAAAATGCTGCCAGCCTAATATTTTAGGTGTAATTAATTGGCCATTTCTGTGAATACGCAAGCCTGGAGTTTGGGTGATTTCGCCAATACATGTTAATTGATATTTTGCGGATAACGCTTGAATAATGAGATGATTTGGAGGTGCGGTAAAACACAGTTGATAATCATCACCTGAAGAAAGTGCTAAATTTTCTGCTTCATTTCGTGATAAGGCTTGGGTTAATTCTGCAGATAAAGGCAGTTTTTCTAGGTAAATATCTGCGCCTTTGTGGCTGGCTGTTAAAATATGATTTAAATCTTGCGCAAGGCCATCGGAAATATCTATGGCGGCGTGGGCGTTTCCTGCTAATGCTAAACCTAAAGTTACTTGTGGTGTGGGGCGATTGAGTTTTTCATCTAGCGCTTTATTACCTGGATTTTTGAGTGCAAAACCGGCATCACCAATTGTGCCTGAAACATAAATCAAATCACCTATTTGTGCGCCAGATCGCAGTAACATTTTGTTTTTATCTACGGTGCCAATAACTTGGATGGTGATTGATAATGGCCCTTTAGTCGTATCACCACCCATTAATATCACGTCATATTCGCTTGCGAGCGCGAATAAACTTTTGCTAAATTTTTCTAGCCATGTTTCATCTGCGTGAGGTAATGTTAAAGCTAAAGTAAACCAACGGGGTGTTGCGCCCATGGCGGCGAAATCGCTTAAATTAACAGCAAGGGATTTGTAGGCAATATCTTCTGGGGCGCAACTTTGGGAAAAGTGATGGCCTTCAACTAGGGTATCCACAGAAGTCACGAGTGTTGCGCCTTCACATTGCCACACAGCCGCATCATCGCCAATGCCTTGAATAATCTCAGGATGGCCTAAAGTTTTAGGGTTAAAATATTGGTTTATAATGTTAAATTCGTTGAGCATGATTATGCTATTATAGACAAATGACATTAAGAGTACATCATGCAAAACTATCGTCTTATTATTTCTTGCCCCGACCAAACGGGGATTGTCGCACAAATCAGTGGGCTTATCGCAAAATATAATGGCTGGATTATGGAGGCGGATCAACATTCCGACTTTGAAAATAATTGGTTTTTTATGCGTTATGAAATTAAAATGGATTCTATTAAGCAACAGATTGGCGCATTTACTGAAGATTTTGAGCATCTAGCGCAGCAATTAAATATTGAGTGGCACTTGGTTGACCCCACTATTCCTAAAAAAGTGTTATTGCTTGCAAGTCGCACCTCGCATTGTTTAATGGAGATTTTGCATAGGGTTGCATCGCATGATTTGTTTTGCGAAATTCAAGCGGTGATTTCTAATCATGATCTGTTACAAACACATGTGGAAAAATTAAATATCCCCTATCATTTATTGTCAAAACGACCTGATGCCAGCATGTTGGCGGAATTATTTTCCAATTACCAACCCGACGTCATTGTGCTTGCACGTTATATGCAGTTAATTCCTGAAGATTTGTGTCGCCAATATAGAGGCAAAATCATTAATATACATCATAGTTTTCTGCCTTCTTTTGCAGGCAGCGATCCATATCAAAAAGCATTTGATAGAGGTGTGAAATTAATTGGTGCGACTAGTCATTATGTGACACCCGATTTAGACCAAGGTCCGATTATCAGTCAAGATGTGATTGAAATCAGCCATCGCGATAGTAAAAATGATTTAATTCGCGAAGGTAA
>JBEKTV010000060.1:0-6539 GCA_049515675.1 Gammaproteobacteria bacterium
CACCGCGCAAGTGATGACAACTAAAATGACCACAGCAATTGATAAGGTGGTTCTAGAAATTAAGTGTAGATTCATGCCAAACTCCCTTAAATATCACATAATTATAATACATTTTGCCTTAATAACCATGTAGCTGATAGGTCAATAAAGTAAAGTATAGGTGATTAAGTCCGACTATATTTATAAAGATAGCTAGGCCTTAAGAAATTTATGAAAAATAATAATAAAAAAGACGTCACTTTTAAAAATAAATTAGTCATACTCGGCTGTGGATTTATCGGGCAAGGGGTATTGCCACTTATTTTTAAACATATCGATATTAAACCTGAACAAGTTTTTATTATTACCAGCAATGACAGAGGCTGTGAGATCGCAAAGTCTTATCACGTGTCTTTTAGTGTAAAAACACTCACCTATGAAAATCATAAAGAAATACTTGATTCATTTTTAGAAGCCGGTGATTTTTTGTTAAATTTAACAAGTGATGCGGATACCATTTGGCTGATTGATTATTGTAGTCAAAAAGAAGTTCTTTATTTAGATACAGCAATTAATTCCTCTTGTGTTAAAGCTTCAGATGCCACAGCGCCTGTTGTTGATAGATCTATTGCATTTGTGCGTAATGAAATATTAAATAAACCTCTAAAAACTAATGGTCCTACTGCAGTGATTGCGCATGGTGCTAACCCAGGCATTGTTTCACATTTAGTTAAACAAGCATTGATTAATATTGCACAAGATGAAGGCAGGAAAATAACGATACCCAAAACGCGTGATGAATGGGCAAAACTCTCACAATCATTGGGCATTAAAACCATACATATTGCTGAACGTGATACTCAAGTCGTAGAACAAATTAAATTGCCTGATGAATTTGTGAATACCTGGTCTATTGATGGTTTTATTTGTGAAGGTATATCCCCCGCTGAATTAGGTTGGGGAACACATGAAAAACATTTTCCCAAAGATGGACTCCATTATTCTTTTGCCAATCAATCGGCAATTTATCTGAATACGCCAGGTGCTTCGGTCAGAATGCGCACATGGTTGCCGCTTGCAGGTGCACAAATTGGTTTTTTAATTCCGCATCAAGAAGCATTGTCATTATCGAGTTACTTCACGGTATCATCAGAAAATAAAGCAGAATATAGACCGACTGTGCATTATGTTTATCATCCTTGTGATGATGCAATGCTTTCTTTAATTGAACTGCATGAACGCAATTGGCAAGCACAAAAACAGGCGCGTCCAATGCAAGGTCATGAAATTATTTCTGGTATTGATGAATTAGGCGTGTTGCTGATGGGCCACAAAAAAGGTGCATATTGGTTTGGTTCACGGCTTTCTATTGATGAAGCAAAAGATTTAGCGCCGCATAATTCTGCGACTTCGCTGCAAGTGGTAGCAGGGGTGATTTCTGGAGTGATTTGGGCCATACGTCATCCTCATCAAGGTGTTGTTGAAGCTGAGCAAATGGATTTTGAAGAAGTATTAGAAATTGCTGCGCCCTACTGGGGTAAATTAATTGGTGAATATAGTCAATGGACACCTCTTAACGGACGCAATAATCTTTTCCCCGAGGAAATTGATGCCACAGATCCTTGGCAGTTTAAAAATTTTCGTGTGTGATTATTTTTGCCAATGCAACCAATATAATATTGCAGCAGATGAAATTCCAGATAAAAATATCATAATAGCAACAGGCATGATTGTGCCATTGAAGAAAATTCCTGAGATTGCAACAAAAACGAGTAAAATGACGAGTTCGGCGCTCGCGCCCATTGCTGCTGCAATGCCTCTGATATCAGGATGTACGTCCATATAATCTCCAAAAAATATTTCCGCATTAAGGGCGAAACCTGCTGTAAATATGGTCATGGCTAGAGTAATGAATAAAGGATTGTTTGGCGTCCATATGGCTACGCATAACATTAATATGGAGCCTACTATGTTTATTTCTGTTCCTAATTTGCGAGTACGATCAATGCCTAAAATAGAGATGATTTTTCCAATAGAAAAAGATATGGCTGCAAAAACTAATAAAATAAAACCTTGATAATATCCATACATGGCCTTGTCTACTTTTAAATGATCAATAAAAATAAGTGATAAATTGGCTACGTATACAAAATAAGCTGCAGATATGGCAACTGATAAATATAAATAAGCCATGGCTTTAGGAGAAGTTAATAATCTTTTATAATTTTTTACGATAGTCGGTGTATGCATGAACATTCGTTTTTCTTTATGTAAAGATTCGCGCACAAAAACAATTGCTGCTAAAAAGGTGACTACGGATAATCCGGCTATCAAAATAAAGTTGGCTTGCCATGAAAATTTTAAATATAGATAATTACCAATAATGGGCGCAAATGCCATTACAAAAGTGATAATGCTGCCATAAATTCCCAAAAGTGTTGCGGCTTTCTCTTTATTGTAGTTATCATAAATAATTGTCTCAGGTACAATAAAAGCAACACTGCAGCCTAATCCTTGGATTAAACGCCAAAATAATAGCAGCTCCAGATTATTCGTGAAGGCGCAGGCAACACTGCTGATTGTAAACAAAAACATGCCGATTAATAAAATGGGCCGTCTGCCATAAGCATCAGCCAGTGGTCCATAAATGAAGCTGGCTATGCATAAGCCAACAAAATTCATAGTGACTAATAGTTGGATTTTTTGCTCGCTCGCAGAAAAGTAATCCTTCATGGTCGGTAAACTTGGGATAAAAATATCAGTTTCTATGGATGCGGTTGTGATAATCAATGCGATAACCGCCATAGACATAAAAGCCTGAGAAAAAATACGTGTATTCATGAATGTACCTATAATATAACTACTACAGTATAGTCGATTAGATTGATTTTTATAAAAGACTCGAGCTATTATAATATTTTACAAAAAGGAGAATACAATGTCCCATATACAAGCCGTAGGCGATGATGATTTCCAATCTATGGTATTAGAAGCCGATAAACCTGTTTTAGTCGATTTTTGGGCACCTTGGTGCGGACCTTGTAAAGCGATTGCCCCAGTATTAGAAGCGATAGCTGCGCAATATTCTGATAAAATTCAAGTAGTTAAGATAAATGTTGATGATCATACTGATACCCCAAGTCAATATGGTGTCAGAGGCATCCCTACTTTAATGTTATTTAAAGGCGGCGAAGTGTTGGCAACCCAAGTAGGCGCTGTGACCCAGGTGCAACTGGCTTCATTTATAGATGCGCATATTAAAGATTAGTAAAAAACTATATTGATTTTCAGATAAAGAAGTGTTATTCTTACTTTTATACCTTCGGGTATAAATGTTTGACCGCACTTTTTTATCTAAAGTTTAACCATCAAAAAATTAATCATTAACAACAACTTCCCATCAGGATATTTCTTACAACTATGAACCTAACAGAACTGAAAAAAAAACCAGCCGCTGAGCTGATGCAGATTGCTGCAGAAGAAGGCATTGAAAATGTTGCCCGTACCCGTAAACAAGACCTTATATTCAATATTTTAAAAAGCCACGCTAAGAAAGAAAATATTTCTGGCGACGGCGTTTTGGAAATTCTCCAAGACGGCTTTGGTTTTTTACGCTCTGCAGATAGTTCTTATCTTGCAGGCCCAGATGATATTTATGTATCCCCTAGTCAAATTAGACGCTTTAATTTGCGTACTGGCGATACCGTTTCTGGTTTAATTCGCCCACCTAAAGAAGGCGAGCGTTATTTTGCCCTACTTAAAGTAGATGAAATTAATTACGAACCGCCAGAGAATTGTCGCGATAAAATTTTATTTGAAAATCTCACGCCTTTATTTCCAACCGATCGTATTCGTATGGAGCAAGGCAATGGTTCCACAGAAGATTTGACTGCACGGGTTATTGATTTAGCCGCACCGATTGGTAAAGGTCAACGTGGTTTGATTGTATCACCACCAAAAGCCGGTAAAACCATGATGCTGCAAAACATGGCACATTCGATTGCTCAAAATTATCCTGAATGTAAATTAATTGTATTATTAATCGACGAGCGTCCTGAAGAAGTAACAGAAATGGCACGTTCAGTTCGTGGTGAAGTCATCGCCAGTACATTTGATGAACCTGCAACACGTCACGTACAAGTGGCTGAAATGGTCATGGAAAAAGCCAAACGTTTAGTTGAGCATAAACATGATGTGATTATTTTATTAGATTCGATTACACGTTTAGCGCGAGCATATAACACGGTTATTCCTGCATCAGGAAAAGTATTAACAGGTGGTGTGGATGCTAATGCTTTGCAAAGACCCAAACGTTTCTTTGGTGCGGCGCGTAATATTGAAGAAGGCGGCAGCTTATCCATTATTGCCACCTGTTTAGTCGACACCGGTTCAAAAATGGACGAAGTGATTTACGAAGAGTTTAAAGGTACCGGTAATATGGAATTACATTTAGACCGTCGTATCGCGGAAAAACGTGTTTATCCTGCGATTAATATTAATCGCTCCGGTACACGTCGTGAAGAATTACTCACTAAACCTGATGAGCTGCAAAAATTATGGATTCTGCGTAAGATTCTTCATCCTATGGATGAAATTGCTGCGATGGAATTTTTAATTGAGCGCTTGAAAACGACTAAGACTAATGAAGACTTTTTTGACGCAATGAAGCGGTAATTTCCGTAGGGGCGAATAATCATTCGCCCCTACAGATACGGTTCTTCTAAGCCTAATCCTAAACTTTTATAAACCGCGATCACATCTTGAGCCACCATCAACTGCTGATTCGTCACATTATATTGCGTTTGCAATAAACTTAATTCATTGTTTAAATAAGTCGTATAATTCACCAGCCCCGCTTGATATTGCGCATCAGCAATGCTAACCAATTGTTGATAATGCTCACTTTGTTGTAAATATCTATGCAGCGCCTCATTATCCTCTTGATAAGACACCAGCGCATTATTGACTTCAGTAAACGCATTCATCACGGTATCTTGATAATTTAAAATACTGGATTCAAACTGTTCACCTGCGCGGTCATATTCACTCTCGCGAACGGCATAGTCAAAAACAAATTGCGAAACATTTACACCGTAACTCCAAAACTTACTAGGCTCGCTAATTAAACTGCCTAAATCTTGATTCGCATAACCATAACCACCGGTTAATGAAAATGATGGAAAGAAATTAGATAACGCTTGTTTTTCTAGATAACCATAAGACAACATTTGATAATAAGCCGATTGAATATCAGGGCGCTCAGTAAGCATTTGCGAAGGCACACCTTCAGGAATCAGTAGATCAAAGGCAATTTGATTAAGCGAGCCTTCAGGCTCAAGATCAAATTCTTCAGGATATTCACCCAATAAATAAGCCAGGGTATTTTCCATGATTTGTTTTTGTTTTTCCGTGGCTTCAATCATCACACCCGTATTTTGTTTTTGAATTTTAGCGTTATACACTTGTGATTCATCAATAAGGCCGCTCACATATTGCACGTGCGCTAATTCTTTAATTTCATCAATTGCTACATATTGCTGATTTAAATTATTCAGGTTGGTATTTAAAGCCATTAATTGAAAATAAGTATTAACCACTGCGCTCACTAACGATAATTTAATCACATCTGCTTGCGCTTGATTGGCGATAACATTCGCTTGTGCTTGCTTGACACTGTTACCCACTTGATTCCACACATCTAATTCATAAGAAGCAGACAGTGCGATTAAATTCACATCAAAAATACCGCCATTAAGAAAAGGTGAAGCTGCAGAACCTGATGAAGGTGAAGATGAAGTTGTGGTGACTGGACTGCCATTACCTGGCGTTGGAAATGCACCAAAAAACTCATCCGGCACAAATTTATTGCGAGAATATGTCGCGGCCGCATCAATTTGCGGGAAAAATGCCGAACGATTTTGATCTACATAAGTTACGGCAATATCAATATTATTAAGCGCAATTTGATAGTTGTAATTTTCATCTAAAGCTTCAGCCACTAATTCATTTAAATCTTCATCATTAAAATTTTCCCACCAGGCATTTTTTAATTGACTATTATCAGCATCGATTTGATTTTTAAATTCATCGGGCGTATCCATATGCGGCACATCTGGCGCCTCATACATGCTGCAGCCGGTTAATAATAGACTGGTTAAGAAAAATATCTTTTTCATGCTTTCTCTTTAATATACACATCTACTAATTGACCTGGGAAAATATTAATATCCTTAGGCTTTTCAAATTTAAACACAATAGGTAAAACACGCACATCTACGCGCTCATTACGCTCGTTTGATAATTCAATATTGGGAATCGTTAAAGGTTGGATAATCACAAACTCTAGCGGAATACTGACATCTTGTAAGCCGCGTATGAATAATTTCGCTTCTAGTTTTTCGCCGTTTGGCAAACGTGGCACTAAAATTTCATCAACGTAAGCGCGCACTTGTAAATAATCATTATCTTCTCCTAACGAAATCGGTGGCGAATAACCTTGCGTATAAGGATCAAAGCTGCCCACGCCCGCAGTAGAATAATCGCCAATCGCTGGCACAATA